>CAYSHQ010000198.1:0-4791 GCA_964430835.1 uncultured Lentisphaerales bacterium | reverse complement strand
CCATCTCAGTCAGGCAACTGTCGAACAGCGTGGTTAAGGCGACATAGGTGCGATCAACCTGCCACGCGGGATTCGGACTGACGCAGGAGCGGGAAACATCCACAAGGGCCTCAAAGAAGCGTGCCAGCATCAAATCATGCGCCGACCGGCCCAACCCGAGTTTCTTGACCAGCAGCCGGTCCCGCAAGGGTGGCCCCTTTTTGTCAAACAGGATCGAGGCCAGCAGCGCGGGGAACCCCTTGGCGCCGCCCTTGTGGTGGGCGTACTCGCTGGCCACCTTGAAAATGGCATACGCCAACGCTTTGTGATCGCCATAGCGTCCCCCCGGCAGGGTACGTTTAGCGCGCAGGGCATGCAGATAACCCGCGATATCCGCCGCGCGCGCCATGGTGTACGTGGCACCGATGAACAACCCGGCATGATCATCCGAACCGCCCGTGATCCCCTTGATCCAGGGCTCCGCCCCCCACGGCTCCAGCTGGTGCCGATCGGCCAGTTCCGCGATAAGTTCCGGCGTCAGACGGCGCAACAACTCCTGCCAGGAACCATGCCCCTCGCGCGGCCGCGTGCCATTGATCCCTTCAAACACATTGAAGAGCAGGAGTAACTTCTCCAGGTGGCTGACCGTGAGGCGCCCGTTGACACTGTACATGGCATGCGCCACCGAACAGGCAATCTCCTCGCGCCGCAGATAATCCCGCAGCTCGTAAATATTTTCACGCGCCTGCTGAATCACTGCAAATTGCGCCGGCGTAATCCCATAGCAAAGCACATGGACTTTGCAGCCATCCTCGGGGAAATAGGCCGTGGCCTCCGTGCTGACGAAGCAATCCGTGGGGTGCCGCGTCACCAGCTCCAAGGCACCCTCAATCGTATTATGATCGGTCAGCGTGACAAAGTCCGCCCCCTGGCGCTTGGCGTGGCGATAGACGCTTTCCACGTCGGTATACGACTCCTGCGCGCCAAGGCGCTGCAGGATCCATTCGCTGGCGTGCCGCGAATGGCAAGAATGCACATGCAGGTCAACTCGTTTCATGAATCCTCCCGTGACGGACAGGACCGTCCTAGGAGAATGAGTTTGCCACCCCTGCACGACTTTCCTATGAGCGGCGCGTTAGTTTCCTGCAAGCACGTACTTGGAAGGTTTTCGAATTGGTGCTACGTGTACCGGCGCGCAGAGATCCGAGACAGGAGTGGCTGAGCAATCGAGCGACAGCGCGAGGAAAAGTCGGCAACGGCCGCACCTTGCGCGGTTTCCATTCTCTTTCTTCGCCGACATCGCCGACTTCGCGCGGGCGCAGAACCGTTACAAGCGCAACCCAATGGGGAGCGTGTCGCCAAAGGCCCGCGCTTCGTCGTCGGCCTCGTTGGCGATCACCGTGGTCACCATCTCCACCCAATGGGCGGAAGCCTGCGCCGCCTGCAGCGCTGCCAGCGCCTCCTGGCGCACCTCCTGCTCGAGGTCGCGGGTGCGATCACCGGTCAGGCGCGTGAGTTGCACCACGGCAAAAGGCAGGCCGTCAATGCCGTGCCAATCGAGTGCCAACAGGTGCTCGACCCACGGCTCCACCACCTCCGGCGAAAGAGTCTTATGACTGCTGCCGTACAGCGGCCGACGTGCGCCTAACCGCCCTAGCGCCCAGGCCCAAGGGCCCGCAGCCTTGGCCGGATTGCTGATTCGATCCAGGATCCAATTTCCCAAGGCGACTTTTTCCACAGGCTGCAGATGCTCTAACGCGGCCGCGACGCGCACCATTTCATCCAACCCACTCAGCGGCGCCCCGGCGTAGTCTGGCAGCGGCACGACGGTCAGTGGCACACGACGCGCCAGATACGGCTTGAGCGTAGTCCACATGTTCTGCTGCGTGGCCTCGCTGAGCCCGCCTGCCAGGCGGCGCCACATCACCCAATAGTCGTTCCAGACACGCGGTTCGTCGTGAGCCTTGACCCCGTCGGCAAAGAGTTGAAAGGTCTGGTCACAGCGCCAGGCATCCAGGGGATAACCGAACCCCGGACGCAAGGCGTAGCCGAGGAGCTGGAAGAAGACGCGCTCATGCTCCGGCGAGCGATGCCGTTCGGCCGCGCCCGTATAGAGCGTACTCCATAATTCCCGCAACACCGGCAGGCGCCAGTTGGCGCGCGGCCCCAGGATCGCTTCCAGCGTGCGCGGGAGTTGCTTGACCTCTTTGGCGCTCACGTCCACCGCTTGGCGCCCATAGATGCGCGCGATCGCCGCACACGCTTCCCCAAAGCGGGCAGGCATGGCTTCGGTTACAGAGGCGGCGGCGCCCACAGTCGCACCACGCAGCTCAAATTCCAAGCGCCAGCGCTCCTCAGTGCCCGCCGCGACACACCACAACTCCAGGGTCCCTAATTCCGTCAAGGTGGCGCGCAGATGCACAGGGATGGTGGCAGTATCGGCCTGCGCCGATTTCAAGAGCGTGTGAATCGGCGGCAGCGGCCGGAATTCATAGTCGACATCGACGAGATCGCCGGGGTGATGGACCCGATCGGAGGTTGTTGAATACAAAGGGAATTGGACCGGTTGGCCGAGGTGCAAGGCAAAGGTACGACTGGTCAGATCGACCGTCACCCCCTCTTCCTGACCATGCGGAATCAAGCAGATGGCGCGCGGCGTCTCACGCCCCGGTTCATTGGCCAGTCCGACGTAGAAAGCATGCGCGGCGCCGCCGCCGATCTTACGACCGAGCCCGTGCCGAACCAGGCCATAATAGGCGGCCCCACGCGCGACCGCCAGCTCTAAGGAGTCGTGTGCGAGCAACCGCAGCGCCGGTGCATCCGGCCACCAGGACGACAGCACTGCCAGCAACCGGGTTGTGAGGCTCGCGGAGTTAAAGACACCGCCATTCAGCAGAATCGCGTCCGGCCGCGGCAGGCCGGTGGGAGAACTCTCGGCATCAATCCCCAACGCCGCAAAGCCGGTGGCGGCGTGTTGCCGCAGAAACGCAGCTAAGTGCCGGGTAATGGCCGGGTCCTGGGCATAGGGGAGCCCCAGTTCCTGCAGCGCCATCCGGGCCGTGCGACTGGGGGCCTCCGAAGCCGCACAATGCTGGAAGAACCCTTCGATCACGACCCGTTCGACTTCTTCACGCGTGAGCTCGGTCGAGAGGGTGCGGCCCACCAGACGGCTCCCTTCCCCGGCCACGGCGAGGCCGCAGCGCTCGGGCGCCTGCGCTCCCAAGAGCGCTTCTTTCGCGGCGCGGGTAACCTGCACCAGTTGCGCCCATTGGTTGGCGCTTAGTTTGCGCCCACCGGCCACCAGACGCTCTTCCGCCAGGCGGGCCAGCGTCGCATCCATGTTATCGCCGCCGAGCATCAGGTGATCACTCACCGCCAGGCGTCGCAAAACCGGCCCGTTGGCGGAAGCCTCCACTTGAATCAAGGTAAGATCGGTCGTGCCGCCCCCCACATCCACCACCAGAACCAGTTTCACGCCGTCCAGGGCGTCGGTCAGATCGTGCCGATGGCGGGCGGTGAAGTCGTAGAAGGCGGCCTGCGGCTCTTCGACCAGAGTGAGCTTTTCCAAACCCGCGCGGCGTGCGGCCTGCACGGTGAGCGCGCGCGCGACTTCATCAAAGGAGGCGGGGACGGTGACCACCACTTCCTGCGCGGCCAAGGGCGCGTCCGGATGGGCAGCATCCCAGGCGTGCACCAGGTGCGACAGCAACGCTGCCGACGCCTCCACCGGCGAGATCTTGGCCACATCCGGCAAACCACCCCACGGCAAGATCGGTGCGTAGCGATCCACCCCGTCATGACAGAGCCAACTCTTCGCCGAGGTAATCAGACGCCCCGGCACGCGAGCGCCCTGCCACTTGGCAAACTCACCGGCCAGCATGCTTACCGACTCACCCCAGGGCAAGTTGGTGGATCCGGGCGGCAATTCATGCGCACCAGGAAGATAGAGACACGAGGGTAAGAGCGGTTGCGCCAGGACCTCACCGGGTTGACGCAGTTGCGTGACCGGAAAGTCACGCACGGCCGCTTCGGCACCCTCGGCCGGGACTACATAGGAGACGGCGCAATTTGTGGTGCCCAGATCAATGCCAACCAGATACGATGAGTCGTTCATGAGAGAAAATGCCTGCTACGCCTTCATACGAACGTTTAATTCCAGCTTCCAGCGCCCCGGCCCATTTTTTTCGAGGCAGCGCAATTCCAGTGTGCCAACTTCGGTCACAGCAGCCTGCAGGTTGACGGGAATCAACCGCCCTTCATCCCCACCCTGCACGGGGAGGGTCGTCTCGATGGGGGCGGCTGCCTCCAGTTCCTCCTGGCCATCCGCATCCTCGAGCATGGTCCCCACGCGATCATCGCGGCGCAAGGAACTGTCAAAGAACCGGAAGCGGGTGGGCTCGCCAACTACCAGACCGAATTCCTGGGGCGGCACGTCGGCTTGCGACCCTTCTTCCATGCCGAATGGCGCGACGCAAAGGGCTTTGACCGGTGGCGTCATCCCGGGGACCGCCGGCATGGCGCTCTCGATGCCGACATAGTAGGCCCGGGCGGTACCGCCGCGGATACGCAGGCCATGGCCTTGCCGCACCCAACCGTAGTAGGCGGCCCCACGTGCCACCGCGAGATCAAACTCCGCGCCCTCCAGTTCCTGCACCGGGGCGCCCTGATCGGTCGCCAACCACTGGTTCAGCATGGCAATTACGCGGCTTTTGAGGGCCTCCGCTTTGAACACACCCCCGTTGAACAGAACCGCCGTGGGATGCACAAAGGCCTGCCCCGCCACCTGCACAGGCGCGTCGTGGGCGGCGGCCA
>CAYSHQ010000197.1:0-4808 GCA_964430835.1 uncultured Lentisphaerales bacterium | reverse complement strand
CCTGACATGCAGAATCAGCAATGTTTGCCGGGGTTTTTAACCGGACACTAGTGATGATAAATATACCATTAACAACTTTTACGGTGCCTGCAGAACATCCCACTGATCAGCCGTTCAATATAGGAGTTTATACTATTCTCCGCTGCATGACCAGGCAAGGTCCTTTCCGCATTTGGCACCGGGTGGAGCCGCGCCGGCGCGTGCGCCGCGCACCGGACATTCCCGGATCCCGCAAACTCTTTCGACGGCGTAGGCGCAGGAACTTGCCGACCGGATCCATCACGTAACTGTCCGGCCCGCAGTTGTCCTGGTTGCCATAACTGCCAAAGCTCAAGATATCGTTGCCGGTGGCGTCGAGTACGCCAATCCGGAATCGGCCGGTGTCGGGCGCGGGATCGAACCCCAAGTTCCTGCTGCTTATGACCGGATGTCAAGATTATCGCCGTAAGTTGGAGATTGAAAAGTGAAGATTGAAGATTAAGAAGAACGGCGCGGCAGCCTTGGCTACAATTCATCGCGTGGCTGTTCCATCCGGTCTCGCCCGGAAAGATCCTTCTTGTTGGCGAATCGAGGCTTGAAGTCCAGCAGTACCCACAGGAGCAGAAATGGAAGCGCATGCCATCCCCAGGAGCAGCGTGCTCGCAGGTCTCACCTGGATGGGGCCCCGCGTCCCGTCGTCGAGCACCTATAAGGCCGACTCCTTTCCGGCAACCTAGGCGGACGACGGTCTGCTCTATGAAGCCCCGCAACCCTGGGGACCGTTCGCGGTCGTGGCCAAGATGGATTGGGAGACGCCCGAGGTTACCCCCTATAATCCACGCTTGCCGCTGAGTTGGTTCGACGACGGCAAACTGGAGGGCTGCCTGTTGTTTTCCGGCAGTTGGCGCAACAGCGGGAGCAGTGAGTTTTACCGGGCGCAGGTGCGGCGGTTCATGCTGGAGCGCGCGCGTCCCGCCCTTGGGCGTGGTTGACACCACAATTCCCAATATAGTAATTTTTTCGATATATATTCGATGTTCACCCCCCGAACAGGGACGCTGCTCATGAGCAAACACCTGCCCAACCGGCGATCCGGCTTCACACTGGTCGAATTGATGGTGGTGGCCATCATCGTGGCGATCCTGGCGTCTGTGGCCGTTCCGTTGATGAGCGGCAACAAGAAACGCGCCCTGGGCACGGAGGCCGACACCATGCTGGGCTCCATGCGCACCCAGCTTCGCATCATGTACGTGGAGACCGGCAATTACCTTCGGAAGCCCAACGGCAGCGCCCTTGGTGTCGGCTCCGTGACCAACATCCCGGGCGTCATTGCCAGTGATATCCATGGGCGCTACTGGAATGCCGACAGCTATACGATCGATGCGATCACGGCAAATTCCTTCACCTTGAAGGCCACGGGCGTATCCACGGGCGACACGGCGGGGCTCGTCATCACCATGACGGATGCCGGCATCATCAACCGCACGGGCTTCTAGGCGGCGCCTTACTTCTGCGCACGGGCGGGCAACTGCGCGGCCAAAGCGGCGATTTCCCGCTGCAGCTCGGTCGGCAGTTTCCCGGTTTTCAGCACGGGACGCGCCAGAATTTCCCGGAAGTCCGCCCAACGTCCCTGCGCCAGGCGCACGCGCGCCAAGCTTACATGCATATACGGATTGGTGTCGCACAGTTCCAGGGCCCGGACCACGGCCTGCTCGGCTTCGTCCACCCGTCCGGCGTCCAGCAGCACGCACCCCAACGTGTCCCAGGCCGCATAGGATTTCCCGTCCAGTGCCAGCGCGGCGCGGGCGGATTGCTCGGCCTGGTCCAATTTTCCCAGGCCGCGCAGGGTTTCCGCCAGATCGTTGTGCGCCAGGGGCGTTGGCCGCGCGGCCAGACTGCGGCGAAAGAGGTCTTCGGCCCGCGACTGTTCCCCGCGGGCCAGCAGCACGGTGCCCAGCAGGTAGTTGGCAAACGCATGCTCAGGCACCGCGCGCAACACGGCCAGTGCGTCGCGTTCGCGATCAGCCATGCTGCCAAAATCAAAATCCAATTGCAGGAGTTCGCCGTGGATGGCCACCAGATCCGGACGGAGTTTCAGCGCGCATAGCAGACTTGTCTGAACGGCAACCGGATCAAACGGCTGTTTGGCGCGGAAAAGTGCGGCCCGCACCAGATGAATCAGCACATGATCGCCCGTGCCGGCAGCTTTGATCATGGCGGGCAGCACGCGCTTTTCGACTTCTGCGGTGTTGTTTTGACGCAGCAGGAGGTCCGCCAGCAGCGACCAGGCCTCCAAATGGCCCGCCTGGGCATCGGTCAGGGCCCGCAAAGCGGCCAGGGCCTCTTCGGTCCGGCCGGATGCAGACAGCAGCGCGGCCGTGGGAATGGCCAGGGTCGATGCAGGCGCGCCTGCGAGGCGCGCGCGGTCCAGCCAGTCGCGCGCCTCGTCGCAGTTGCCGCGGGTCAAGGCCACGGCGGCCAGCCCTGCCAGCGCCACCGCATCGTCGGGTCTGGCCGCCAGCATGGCGCGATAGGCCCGTTCGCTTTCCGCCGCATTGTTCTGGCGCAAGGCCAGATTTGCCAGTTGAAAATGGAGCATGCTGTTGGTCGGCGCCAGCATCAGCGCACGGTTCAATTCGGCGCGCGCGAGCGCCGGCTGGCCGTGTTCCGACCACGCCATACCGTACCGCAGCATGACGCCGGGTTGCCGGATATCGCCATACCAGCGCATGATCCACGGAACTGGCGGAAGCTTCTTTTCCCGCGCGATGCGCTCCTTCCATTTGCGCTCCAAGGCCAGCCGGGTCTCGGCGCGCGTGCCGCCCACTGCCAGTGCATGCTGATTCAACAGCGCGCTCAGGTTGAGGGGGTCGATCCGGCGCGCCGCCTCGTAGGCCTGGACCGCTTCCTCCGGCCGCGCCAAATCTTCAAGCACCACACCCAGATTGTTGGCAGCCAGGCCAGCTTCGCGACGCAACACGGCCTGGAAGCGGGCCAAACCGGCCGGCAGACTGTCATCCGGGGCCAGCCATTTCGCCATGTTCGTCCAGCTCGCCTGGTTCGCGGCCAGCAAATCCACCTTGCGGAAACGCGCCAGCTCGCTTGTCCCCTGAAAGCCAAAACCGTCCGGCACGGGACGGAAACCCGCCAGTGCCCAGAGTTCCGGCGACCCCAGGACCGCCACCCGGCTTTCAGCCGACGGATCGCCCGCAAGCAACTCCTGCGCAAACGCCAGCGATCCCAGTTCGGCCGCGTTGTCTAACCGCACGCGGCGCGCGACCAGGGTCGGATCCGCATCGATCCACGCCTTCAGGCGTTGCCGCCGGTTGTCATCCAACTCATCCGCCAGGCTGAACAGCCACAGGTCGCGGCGCCGTTCATGCGCCAGCACCAGGAGGTGTTTGTCGAGCGTTCCATTGCTCACCACCCGGGTGCGCGCACCCAGCCGGTCGAGAACGTCCCCGGCCAAAGCGTCCGCAAACGCTCCTTTGCGGCCGTCTGCCGCGCTCCGATTGAATCCCGCGGCCACCACCACGGCGAGCACCAGCAGCCACGCCAGGACTGTCCCGGCGCCGCTTGTCGCCCTTGCGGACAGCACCGACAAGCGGACGGCATCGTCATCCGCCAGATCCAGCGGCGCGCCCAACATGCGCCAATAGGCGGTCAGATATCCGGCCACTGCGGCCGTTGCCAGGCTCGCCATGACCGGCAGGTATTCCGCATTACGGGCAAGCCCCCAGGGCGAGACCGGGGCATGGAACAGACATAGGGCCGCCGCCACGGTCAAAGCCACATGCAAACCCATCATACTGAGAGAGCGTTCGCCAAACGCGCGCCGCGCCGCAAACAACATGATCCCGGCGGGCGCATACGCCAGCAGAACCACCCAGACCCATCCCGAGGCCGGCAAGGCATACCGGAGCACGGCCAGGTGCGCACGCAGCAGCCCGAGCAACACCTTCCACAGGGACGGCGATTCACTCCCGGACTCCAGGTGCATCCCCCACAACAGCAACAGGCCGGCCAGCGCCAGGAACGCCGCCAGCAACAGACTGGCCAGCATCTGCACCCCCCAAGGCTGCTCCTCGCGCAATTGGTTGCCCAGCAGCACGAAGAAGAAAACCGGACTCAGGGGGAGGAAGACGGCTGATTCGACACACCCCCAACCGCATAGCGCGGCCACCACCAGCGCACGCTTCAGCGTGGGACTCTCGCCGTGCGACTGCAGGGCGCAACCCGCGGCCAGCAACAACAGCACATCGAACGTCTGAAAATGCAGCCGGGTGGCAACCGACCAGAACGGCACGCTGAACGCCAGCGCCAGCGCCGCCACCCATCCGCCCAGCCGGGCGGCGGCCACGGCGCGACGATTGTGTTCCGCCATTGCGGCGCTCTCCTGAAGCGCCAACTCTCTGGACTGGGCGTCGTCCACCGCATCCTCGTCTTCTGCGGTCAACTGGCGCACATCAACCGGTTCCGGCGTTTCACAGGCCACGCTCAACAGCCAGCGCTCCATGAGCCACCCCAAGAGCGCGACGCCGGCGGCCGCACACAACGCACTGAAACAATTAAGCGTCCACGAGATTCGCACGCATGGCACGTGCGCCAGCCAACCGGCCAGCAACGACCAGACCGGGTGCGCGGAGAGATGTTCAGCCGTAAGATCCGCCACGTCCGTCATCAGCCAGGCGGACTGCCCCGGATACACGCCCCGCGCCAGCGTGAGAACATAGACCCCCAGCGCCAGCAAGCTCAACATCACCGGCATGGAGGGACGCAGGAAGCGACGCCACCCATTCGATGCAAGCGGCCGCGCCGTTGATGCGTTC
>CAYSHQ010000196.1:0-4809 GCA_964430835.1 uncultured Lentisphaerales bacterium | reverse complement strand
GCAGCAACAACCGGAATTGCGCAATAACCTGAGCGCCGCCGCGCACCTGATCCACGGTTCCACCGAGGGGCGGTTCACGGTGACGTACTGTCCCGGCCACCTGACGCAGGCCGAGATCGAGGGGGTGAACTTCCGCTACGCCCCGTTGGCCGCCATGACCCAACGCTACGATCCGCATAAACTTCAGGACGGCTTCAACCGCTTGCCGGATGGCGAGGAGATCTTCTTCATCAGCAACCCGGCCATCGGCTTGTGGGCCTATCGCGGCCGGTTTGCGTAAAGGGGCGGCCCCGCGTGTTCCGTCACGTTGGGCGTAAGTCAGGGTTGACGGGGTTGCGCGCCTGGGACATGCGAAAGACCTTCGCTTTTCCTGTGCGTTGAAAACTCTTAGCTTAACACCTATGGGGCAGGGGGTGTCGCAGGCAGGGTCTGCAGCCAGGCTACCCCGCGCGTGATGGTGGCAGCTTTCATGGCATGGACCTCCACGCGTTGGCCGATCCCCTGTGGCAGGGTAATGGTCAGGCGTCCGCCCAAGTGCTCGCGGAAGTCGTCCAGCCCGTCCAGGATCGCCAGTCGGTTGCCGCGTGTGCGGACCGTCAGCAGTTCATGCCACAAACCCAGCCCGGCTTGTTGCAACATCCGTACGATGCGGTCGCGCTCGGTCGTGCGCAGCAGCCCCTCAGCCGCCGCTACATAACAATCGAGCGCCATGCCAATGGCTACGGCTGCCCCATGGTCGAGGGTGAAGCCGGACATGGCTTCCAGCTTGTGGGCCAGCCAATGACCGAAATCGAGCGGACGCGCCGTCCCCTGTTCAAACGGGTCGTTGCCGGTGCGGATATGCTCGAGATGCAGCGTTGCGCACCAGCGCACGAGCACTTCCATGGCGCTGAGGTCGCGCGCCTTGATCCGGGCGGCGTTCTGTTCCAGGAAGGTGAAGAACTCCGCATCGCGGATCACGGCTACCTTGCAGGCCTCCGCAATGCCGCCGACCCAGTGCGCGTCGTCGAGTGTGGTCAGAAAATCGAAGTCGTTGATGACGGCATAGGGTGGGGCGAAGGTGCCGATAAAGTTCTTCTGGCCGTGTTCGTTCATGCCGTTCTTGACGCCCACGCCGGCGTCGTTCTGCGCGAGGACGGTGGTGGGCAGCCGGATCAGGCGTACGCCGCGATGCACCAGCGCGGCCGCGAAGCCGACCGCATCCAGCAGGCTGCCGCCGCCTATCACCACGACATAGCTGTGCCGGCAGAGGTGGTGCTCGCCGATCTGCGTCATTACGCGCTGCACCGTATGCCACCCTTCTTTGGCCGACTCGCCACCGGGCAGCAGTACGGGGGGCGCGCGCAAAGCAAAGCCGGGACGGTCAAAATACGTGGTGATGTTCGCAGCCAGTCGCGGCCAGGCGTGTGCCACGCCACTGTCCAGATAAACCAGCAGGCGGTGGGGACGTCCGTTCTCCGGTGGCCCGAGGACCGAGGCAAGCAACGGGTTGCCTTTGCGAAAGGCGCCATGCGTGAAATGAACCGGGTAGGTGAAGGGCACTGCGAAGGATTGCTGGTAGCAATCCGATGGGGGCGTGGTGGTCGCACCAGCGGCTGCGCGAGCGGTCTTGGCTTTGCTTTTCACTTGCACCACGTATTTCCCAAGCGTTTGGTTATGCCGACAACCAGGTCTGTACCCGGCCTGCCAGCGTGATCAGGTCCGGCACCTCTTCCGTCAGGCAGGTGGCGCCCCAGGCCACGGCCCGGTTCGCATCGGCCCGCCCGTGGGAGCCGCAGATACGCGTCGGGTCCTGGCTGACGCTCCCCGGCGGCCAGCCGAAGAAGAGCTCGCAGGGATCATACCCCGGTTTGTTGTGGATATCCACATGTGAGGCATAATCCGGCGCTTCGGCGCGTCGCTGCCACCACGGGTACGCCAGCCAGTAGCCATCGGCTGCCACGACCAGCAGTTCTCCGGCGTTGGCATGCCGCACGCCCAAGCGTTCCTGCCCGGCGGCATCCAGCACCTGCGCCACGCCGGGCAGGGCCGTCAGTTTTTCCCGTACCGTCGACAGATCCTCCGCCCGCCGCACGTAGACCTGGGCGACTTCATGATCGCAGAGCGCGAAGGCGCGACTCTCATGGAAATCCGGGTAGTGCCGGCCGCGCACATCGCGCGTGGCGAAGAGCCCTGCTTCGCGCAGCAGCCGGTTGGGATAGACCACGCCACCTGCCACGCACGGCGCAATGGCGTAGTCGCCAAAGAGCAGCAGTTCATACCCGGCCCGCGCTGTGGCGGCTTCCAGCAGGGCCAGTTGTTCCTTGAGGGCGGCCGCCGCACGGTCGGCAGATCGATGGTCGGGGCCGAAGCGTTGCAGGTCGTAGTCCAGCGCCGGCAGGTAGGTCAGGCAGAGGTCTGGTGCCAGATCTGGCATCGCCAGCAAGGCGGCTGTGGCTTCCGCGATCCATTGCGAGGATGCGGTGGAAGCCAGCGGCCCCCAGTAGCGCGACAAGCGGAACGGACGCCCGACGGCTTGGCAGAGGCGCGGGTAGAGCGCCGCCGGTTTGCCGTAGCAATCGTCCACCATGCCGCCATGATGCTTGTGGATGGGCGCCGGCGAGAGGATCAGGTCGGCGCGCTCGCCCAGGCTCTGTTGCCAGAAGAGCAGTCCCACGCGCCCGCCCCGCTGTCGGAACGTATCCCAGATCCGAGGACCCTCCACCTGCTCGGCGGACTGCTCCCAGAACGACGTACGGCGCAGCACACGGTCATATCGGCCGTTGGCCACCAGCCCGTGTATCGCCACCGGGCTCGCCGTGCGGAAGGCGGCCTGCACGGGGCAGGTCAGGGCCGGGAAGGCCGCTTGCATCGGCCGCAAAGGGCGCCCGCCGCAGCAGACACCATGCCGCTGCGCAAAGGCCTGCCCGAGCCCCGCCACTTGCACGATCAGCATTTTTTTCGTCGGTGCCATGTTGCAAACCAGCAATTCTTGTGATGGACTTGTGGGGGCGGGTCCGGCGGCCCCGCCCTACCAATCACAGTGTAAAATCGACAAGTTATGGCAGGTAGGGCGGGGCCGCCGGACCCGCCGAGTGCCATAATGAGAATTGATGGTTGCAAACGGCTTACACGCCGCTGAACGCCGAGAAACCACCGTCCACCGGCACGACCACACCGGTTACAAATCCGGCGCCCGCGTCGGACACCAGCCACAGCAGCGTGCCCAGCAGATCTTGCGGATCGCCAAAGCGCCCCATGGGGGTGTGCGCCTGGATGGTCTGGCCCCGCGCCGTCAGCGAGCCGTCCGGCTTGGTCAGGAGCGCGCGGTTCTGGTCGGCCAGAAAGAACCCCGGCGCAATGGCGTTGACGCGGATGCCGGCCTTGGCCATGTGCACGGCCATCCAGAGCGTCAGGTTACTCACGGCCGCTTTGGCGCCGCTATAGGCCGGGATCTTGGTCAGCGGACGCAGGGCGTTCATGGAGGAGATGTTGATTACCACGCCGCGCTGGCGCCGGGCCATGCTGCGGGTGAAGGCCTGTGACGGCAGCAGCGTCCCCAGGAAGTTCAGGTTGAAGACGAATTCAATCCCCTTGGGGTCCAAGTCGTAGAATGTTACCAGATCCCGGTTTTCCTGCAGCAGATCATCGGGATTCAGGTACTCCATGGCGGTGGTTCCCTTGGGGTGGTTGCCGCCGGCACCATTGATGAGGATATCCACCGGGCCGAGGATCTTTTCGACCTCGAGATTGGCGGCTTCCAAGCTGGCGCGCTCCAGGACATTGCACGCCACAGCCATGGCCCGTCCACCGTTGTCGGTGATCTCCTGTGCCACCTTCTCGGCGGCTTCGCGCCGCAAGTCGGCCACGGCCACGGCGGCGCCGCATTCGGCCAGCGCTTTGGCCATGGTGCTGCACAACACGCCGCCGCCGCCGGTTACCAGCGCCACCTTGCCGACGAGATTCACGTGAAAGGGTACTGACATGCTAAACCTTTCTGGGTTATGGATCTGCCGCCTGCGTCCGCGCTCTCTGCGGCTGCCCGCAGGTGCGGGCGGCAGGCTTTCCTCACACCGCAGCATCATCGCTTTTTTCGGGCCGTACGCCAAGAACGATGTGTGGACAGCGTGCTGACCGGGTGTGGTTCAAGTTTGTGGAGAAGCGAAATCATCCCTGTCCCCTGAACCCTGTCCTCAGTTCCCTGAATCCTCAGGACGCCGCGCCCCTGGTGGGGTTAGGGCGGCGCTGCCGGTGCGTGAGCCACAGGCCCACCCCCGGGAGCAGCAGGGCCCCTAGAAAGGCCGGCAGGAAGGCGTTGCTATGTGCCGCCCAGGCGCCGATGGCAGCGTGGGCTGCGGCCACGCCGAGGTTGGCCAGCAGTAGGACCGGTGCGGCCTCTCCCCAAGGCTGGCGGGTTAATCCGGCCACGAGCACCGAGGCTTCTGCCAGGACTGGCACCGGCCGCAGCGCCGCCAGCAACCAGACGCCCCAGCGCGCCTGGGCCTGCTCCAGCCGCCGCATCTGCGCATCGCCGGCCAGTCGCGTGGCCGGGGTACGGCAGAGCCGTCCCAGTGCGTAGCCGACCGCACAACTGATGGTTAGTCCGGTAAAGCCGACCAGTGTGCCGCCACCAAACCCCAAGATCACCCCGCACGCCGTGCCGACCAGGCTCGATGGAATGGGCGCGATGATGTCCACGGCCAGCAATCCCGCCAGCACCAGCGCCGCCAGTGTGGGGCGCGCCGCGGCCTGCTGCAGGAAGGCCTGCACGGCCGCCGTGATGGCATCATTCCAGATCAGAAAGGGCACAATGATGACCAGCGCCACGAG
>CAYSHQ010000195.1:0-4821 GCA_964430835.1 uncultured Lentisphaerales bacterium | reverse complement strand
TCTTCCATTCTTCCATTCTTCCAACTACCGCAGTTTGAGGTCGTGCAGTGTGGGCTTGCCAAGGGAGTGATTTGAGCTAGCATAGGGGCGGATATGCAAAATAACGGGTTACCAGACACGATCGCGGCCATTGCCACGGCGGAAGGCGCGGCCGGCGTGGCGGTTGTACGAATTTCCGGACCAGCGGCCTGGCAGGTGGCCGGGCGCGTTTTGGCGGGGCGTCCGGCGCTCGCCACGACGCGCCGCGCCGGGCAATGCTTCCATGCCAGATTTACGGCGGCAGAGAGCGGCGAAGTGCTGGATGATGGCGTCGTGCTGTTATTTCGCGGGCCGGCGAGTTTCACGGGGGAAGACGTGGTCGAGTTGCAGGGGCACGGCAATCCAGTGCTGGTGCGGGCCGTGCTGCGCGCCGTGCTCTACGCGGGCGCACGCCTGGCAGAGCCGGGTGAGTTTACGCGGCGCGCCTTTCTGAACGGCAAAGTGGATCTGACGCAAGCCGAGGCGGTAATGGATCTGGTGCATGCGCAGTCCGAGCGGGCCGCTCGCGCGGCGCGTGCGCAGCTCACCGGCCAGTTGGGCGCAACGGTGGCGGGGGCGTATCAGACCATAACGGAACTCTGCGCCGATGTAGCGGCGCAGCTGGATTTTGCCGAAGATGAAGTACCGGCCGAGCTGCTGCAGGAGGCGCGGCAGCGTGTGGCGCGCCTGTTGACGGAGATTACGACCCTGCTGCAGACCAGTCGGGAAGGTCACCTGTTGCGGGCAGGCGCCTTAGTGGTGCTGGGTGGCTGTCCGAATGCGGGGAAGTCGTCTTTGTTGAACGCCTTGCTGGGATCGAACCGTGCTATCGTTAGCCCGACAGCCGGGACTACGCGCGACACGCTCGAAGAAGGGATGGTGCTGTCAGGGATCCCAATTCGGCTCGTTGATACGGCCGGTTTGCGCGAAACCGACGCTCCGCTTGAGCGTGAGGGGGTCGTACGTGCCCACCAGGCGTTGCAGCAGGCCGATCTGATTCTGCACATTTTGGATGCGTCGCGTCCTTTGGCGGTGCAGCACCCCCACTTACTCGCGGAGGCTTTTCGCACGCCATCCGCCACGTCCGTGCTGCTAGTTTGGAACAAGTGCGACCTGCCGTCGGCGGAGTGTATCACGGAGCAGGAGGCTGAGCTGCGGCACGAACTGCTGCGCCGCAGCGCGGTAGCGCCGGTACGCATCTCGGCGCTGACCGGGACGGGGCTGGAGGAGTTACGTCGCGCCATGACGCAGCAACTGGGGCTCGCGCCGCAAGGCCCCGTACATGCCACGGTCAGCGAGCGGCACCGTGCGGAACTCGTGCTCGCTGCGCAGGCGCTGGAGCGGGCGAGCCAACTCCTGGCGGCGGAGCAGACCGAGCTGGTCTTGGCCGCCACGGAGTTGCGGCAGGGCACGGAAGCACTGGGGCGTATCCTGGGGCGCACGTATACGCAGGACCTGCTGGATCAGATCTTTACGCGTTTTTGCCTAGGTAAATAACCCTGTTCACTGCTTGTTGATAACCAGCGCGGCGAGGCACGCGCGCCAGAGCGAAATGTGGCGACCCAAGACAACCGACCAAGACATAATATGTTAGAAAACAAGCAGTTACGACGCAAGCAGCAGCAACTGCCCGTCCAAACCGAAGCTGTCACCCGCACTGTTCACCAAACTGGAAGGAAGCGTGTTTATGTTTGACGTACTGGTAATCGGCGGTGGGCATGCGGGGGTGGAGGCCGCCCTCGTGGCTGCGCGCTTAGGGTGCCGGACCTTGTTGCTGGCGACGCAGGCAGACGCCATTGCGCGCATGCCGTGTAACCCGTCCATTGGCGGGATTGCCAAGTCACACCTGGTCTTTGAGCTGGATGCGCTGGGTGGCGAAATGGGGCGGACGGCTGATGCGACGGGGCTGCAGTTCCGGGTGCTCAATGCCAGCCGCGGCCCGGCTGTGCAGGCCAACCGGGCGCAGTGTGACAAACCACGCTATGCGGCCCAGATGCAACAAGTCCTTGCCAACACCCCAAACCTGACCGTTCGGGAAGACGAAGCTACCGGGCTCTGGCTGGAGGACCGCCAGACGCTGCGCGGCGTACAGACGCGCCGTGGCGGTGCCGTGGCGGCGCAAACCGTAGTGGTGGCCACAGGAACGGCGCTGGCCGGGCGCATACATGTCGGATCGGAACTTTCGCCGGGGGGAGGCGACGGACGTCCGGCCGCCGAGGCACTGGCGCAGAGCATCCGGGAGGCGGGATTTGAGACCAAACGCTTCAAGACGGGGACGCCGCCACGCCTGGACGCGCGTACCATCGCCTGGGATGAGACGCTACTGCAGCCGGGCGACGTGCCGGCACCGCTCTTTTCCTGGGAGTTCCGGCGCCGCCAGACGGCTGGCACGTGGCAAGTCAGCGACAACAGATGCCCTTTGTTCCACGTGGAACACCCAGTCGGCGGGGCCGCGGCGTCAAAACCAGGCGCCCCCTTGTTCCACGTGGAACAATTCAGCGGGGTAGACGGGCAAATCCCCTGCTGGCTGACACATACCACGCCGGAAACGCACCGCATGATCCGCGAAAACCTGCACCGCAGCGCACTGTACGGCGGCGGTATCACCGGCACTGGCGCACGCTACTGCCCCTCGGTCGAAGATAAGATCGTAAAATTCCCCTCCAAGGAGGCGCATCATGTCTTCCTGGAACCTGAATCGCTCTCCGACGTGAGCATCTACCCTAACGGCATCTCCAACAGTCTGGACCGTGATGTACAGGAAGCGCTCGTACACTCCATCCCCGGTCTACAAAAAGCCGAATTTCTGGCCTACGCCTATGCCATCGAGTACGACTGCATTGATACCCAGGAGCTCCAGCTCACGCTGGAATCGCGCCGTATCCCCGGCCTCTACTTTGCGGGTCAGATCAATCGCACCACCGGCTATGAAGAGGCGGCGGCCCAAGGGTTCGTGGCCGGCGCGAACGCGGCGCTACGCGTGCTGGGCCGCCCCCCGCTCATCTTCAGCCGCCAGGATTCCTACATCGGCATTCTGATTGACGACCTAGTGACCATCGGCACCCAGGAGCCGTACCGCATGTTTACCTCGCGGGCGGAGCGCCGTCTGCTCCTGCGTCAGGACAATGCCCGGTTTCGCCTGGCGGCGCAGGCGGCCGATCTGGGGATCGCTGCGCCGGACTTTCTCGTCGAAACCCGGGCGTATGCGGCTTTGATCGAAGACGAGCTGCAGCGGCTGGACCATAGCCGCCTGCCCGGCGGGCAGACGTTGGCCACGTTGCTGGCGCGGCCGGGGGGGTGCTACCGGGAGCTACCCGGGGCCAATCACGCGTTGCCCGCAGAAGTACAGACGCAGCTGGAGATCCAACTCCGCTACCGGGGGTATATTGTGCAGGAAGAGCAGGCTGCGCAGCGGGCGCGGGCTGATGAACAGATTCAGCTCCCCGGCTGGTTGGATTACTGGCGCATCCCCGCACTGCGCTACGAAGCCCGTGAGCGGCTCAGCGCGCTGCGCCCCCTGAGCCTCGGCCAAGCCCGCCGCGTACCGGGGATCACCCCCGCCGACATCGCCGTGTTATCGATAGCTCTGAGAAGGGGGCCACCTTCCTAACCCAGTGAGGTTCTGAAAGTAAAAATGGCGCGGCGGCGGGACATTTCACCTTGCAAAACGCCACGCAACGCAAGCCGTTAGGCGCCGCGTTGCGGGAGGTCTGCAAGAGCCTCCAGTAGCTATAAAGGCGATCCGTCCGAGTCAGTTGCCCGCCTTAGCCAGCACAGCATTCATACTCCCCGTGCGATACCCCTCCAGATCCACTGCCACGTAGGCATATCCCCGTGCCCGGATCTTGGCCGCCAGTTCCGCGCCCATCGCCACTACGCGTGGGATATCGGTAGCCGGCACCTCAATGCGCGCCACGGCCCCATGATGCCTCACCCGAAAACCACTCAGACCCGCCTCCCGCAAAACCTCTTCCGCCGCCGCAATCCGACCCAACAGCTCCGCCGTGATGGCGGTCCCATACGGCACCCGCGAAGCCAGACAGGCCTCGGCCGGACGCTGTGCGCCGGCCAGCCCCAGTTGCTGCGACAACGCCCGCACATCCGCCTTGGTAAAGCCGGCTTCCGCCAGCAACGACCGCACGCCAGCCTCCCGTGCGGCACGCCGACCCGGACGGTAATCCCCGGCATCATCGGCCTGATTGCCATCGGCTAACACCGGCTAGCGGCCGAAAAATGACAGCGCCTCACGCCGCAAGGCCGCACACAACTCCCGCTTACAATAATAACAACGGTTCGGCGAATTCTGCACAAACTCCGGATTTTGCATCTCCGCCGTATGTACCACGCGCACCGTCACCCCCCAACTCGCGGCGGCGGCCACCGCCTCGGCCAAACTGGCCTGTGTCAGCGACTCGGACTCGCCGAGCACGGCCAACACGTGCTCCTGGCCCAACACCGCCACCGCCTGGCGCACCAGCAGCGAGCTGTCCACCCCGCCGGAATAGGCAATCGCCACCTGCTGCGCCTCACGCAGCAATTTTTCCAAGACACGGGTCTTCTGTTCCAGCGTTTCCATGCACTCCTATCCGGCTAGCGTGCGCCTGCCTGATGGCCCAACGGCCGGGGTGGGGTGATCCAGCCGCCCCCGAGCACCGTATCGCCGTCATAAAAAACGGCCGCCTGCCCTGGTGCCACGGCAAACTGTGGTTCAGCAAAGCCGACCTGCCAGACGCCGTCCGGCCCGGGTTGCAGCTGCGCGGCCACGCCCGGGTGATGATAGCGTGGCAGGACCGTGCAGCTGTA
>CAYSHQ010000194.1:0-4881 GCA_964430835.1 uncultured Lentisphaerales bacterium | reverse complement strand
GTGCCGTGCACCGGATGCGCAGGGAGGCGTGGCAGAGCTCGGCCGGCGTGTGCCGGCGGGCGCCGCAGGGGGGGGCGGGGGTGCGCCGGGCGGCGGACAAGGCCAGGGCCAGAAACTTCCTGGCACCGGCCTGCACGGCCTGGAAGAGGGCGACGCGTTCCGCGCAGACGGTCAGCCCATAGGAGGCGTTTTCCACATTGGCACCGGTGAAGATGCGTCCGTCGGCGCTGAGCAGCGCGGCGCCCACCTGGAAGTGCGAGTAGGGACAATGGGCGTGCGGTGCGGCCGCCCGGGCGGCCGCGATCAGTTCCTGCCGCTGGCGCGCGGTGAGGCGGGGGACGGCGTGACGTGCGGTGCTCTTCATGTCAGCGTCTCCCGGATGAGCGGTACGGCTTGGGGTGGGGTGTCGCCGATGGTCACGGCGGCGGTGGCAGCCGTCAGCAGGCTGGCAGCCAAGGGTTCGTTGGCGGCCTGCAGACGCATGAGCGGTTGGCCCTGCGTGATCGTTTCGCCGGCTTGCACGAGTGCGGCGACACCGGCGGCGGGGTCAATGGAGTCTTCGGTACGTCGACGTCCGGCGCCGAGTTGCAGCACGAGGCGGCCAATCTGCTGTGCATCCACAAATTGGACATAGCCGCTGCGTGGGGCGGGAACCTCGAGGGTGGCCCCGGGGTGTGGGAGGTAGCCAGCGGGGTCATCCACGGCGCGCAGGTCGCCACCCTGGGCGGCTACCATGTCGCGGAAGACCGTCCAGGCGCGGCCATCATCGAGCCGGGCTTTGAGCTCGCGCAAGGCCGTGGCTTCGTCGGCATGGATGCCGGCCAGCAGGGTCATCTGGGCGGTCAGAGCCAGCGTGAGTTCGCGCACATCGGATGGGCCGTGCCCATGCAGTACGTCGATAGATTCGGCGACTTCCACGGCATTGCCGGCGGTGCGTCCAAGCGGCTGTTCCATGCTTGTGAGTAGGGCGGTGGCGCGGCGCCCCATGGCGTGGCTGGTGTCGAGTAGGCTGGTGGCGAGCTGGCGCGCCTCTTCCGGCGTACGCAAGAAGGCACCGCGGCCATATTTGACATCGAACACGAGCGCGGCGGCCCCCTCGGCGAGTTTCTTGGAGAGGATGCTGGCGGTGATCAGCGGGATGCTGGGCACCGTGGCGGTGACATCGCGCAGGGCGTAGAGTTTGCGGTCGGCTGGCGCGAGGCGCTGGGTCTGGCCGACAATGGCACACCCGACCGTGGTCACGACGTGCTGGAATTCTTGCGCCGAAAGGTGGATGCGGAAGCCGGGGATCGCTTCGAGTTTGTCGAGTGTGCCACCGGTGATCCCGAGGCCGCGGCCGGCGATCATGGGTACGGCCAGCCCGGCGGAGGCGGCCAGTGGCGCCAGGATCAGCGATATCTTGTCGCCGATGCCACCGGTGGAGTGTTTATCGGCGGTGGGGCGGGGGGAGGCCGAGAAGTCGAGCAGGTCGCCGGAACGCATCATGGCGTCGGTCAGCGTCGCCGTCTCCGTGGCGGTCATGCCACGGAAGAAAATGGCCATGGCCAGAGCAGCCATCTGGTAATCAGGCAGCTCGCCAGTCGTGTAGGCTTGCACCACGGCGCGGATTTCTTCCGGCGTCAGGGTGCCGCCATCGCGTTTCTTCTCGATTAACCATTGTGCAATCACTTCAATAGTGTAAATCGGAATGCGGCCTAAGGCAATCGTTTCCCCGCAGGATCGCAGCGCGCGTGTGGTTTGATATCGTAGGGGGTTTTCCCTTTACATGGCGGGTGCACCCGATACACTCTTGCCCTTGTGACCTATTTAACGCCATCGTTTTTGGATCGCCTGGTTTTGGGTTGGGGGGTCGTGCGGCGCATGCTGCTGCACTGGTTCCGGCCGGGCTATATTCGCGGGAGTCAGGCGCGGCGGCACGGTGCTTGCCGCCGCTGTGGGGCCTGCTGTCGCCTGACGCTTACGTGTCGGCATGTCTGCACGGAGGAGGGGATGGCCTCCTGCGCGCGGCACAAGCGCACGCGTCTGTCCAACTGCGTGAACTTCCCGATTGATCCGCGCGACCTGGCAGATCGTGACCGGATTGCACCTTCTGAGCCGTGTGGCTACTCGTGGAAGAAGTAGACGCCCAGACAGGGCGCCGGGAAGAACTTCTGCCTGTGCGAAAGCCTCTTTTCGGGCACGGTGCTGTTGCTCCACACGGTGGGCGCGCTGCCGGGCGTCGCAGCAGTGGTCTGCGCGTCTGGCTTGCCAACTAGTGGGGGACGAGGCGTGCGCCGTCGCTGGGGAGCAGGGTGCAGATGTCGCAGGCGCTCCCGAGAGCCCGCTGATAGGCCGTGGTGAGCGCGGTGGCGATTTCGTCCGCAGCGTGCGGGTGGACCAGCGCCACCACGCTGCCGCCAAATCCGCCGCCAGAGAGGCGGGCACCAAGTACGCCGGGGAGTTGCCGAGCCGCCGCCACAATGGTGTCCAGTTCGGTGCAGGAGTTTTCGAACAGCGTACGGGAGCTCTCGTGCGAGGTATACATCAGGTGGCCGAAGCCTGCCAAGTCATTCTGGGCCAGCAGGGATGCGCCCTTACACACGCGCTCATTCTCGCCGATCGGGTGTGCGGCGCGACGCGCGACGATTTCGGGGAGACCTTGGCGATGCGTCTCCCATTCCTGCCAGCTGACGTCGCGTAGTGCCGTTACGGGATGGGGGAGTACGCTGGCAAAATAGGCGGCGGCCGTCTCGCAGGCGGCGCGGCGCTGGTTGTATTCGCCGTCCACCAGCGCGTGCTTGGCATGGGTGTTGCACATCAGGAGGCAGGCATCCCGGCCCAACGGAACATTCTTCACCGACAGCGTGCGGAAGTCGGTTTCCACCAGCGTGCCGGTCTTGCCGAACAGGCTGGAGATCTGATCAAGCAAGCCGCACTTGACGCCGGCATAGGTATGCTCGGCGATTTGGCCGATGCGCGCCAGCGAGAGCGGGTCTACGGTCACGCCATACAGGCTGGCGAGCGCCAGTCCGGCGGACATTTCGAGTGCGGCGGAACTGGATAGGCCGCTCCCCATGGGCACATTGCCGAGGAACATGGCGTCGAAGCCATGTGGCGGGGGTTGCCGCAGGGTGAGCTGGGCCAGGACGCCCTTCACATAGTTGGACCAGACGTGTTCGCGGGTGGGGACGGGTGCCTCAGCCGCGAAGGTTACTTCCTCTCCCAAGTCAGCCGCTTGCAGCCGACAGGTGGTATCCTGGCGTGGCACGCAGGCAAAGAACATGCCGAAGTTAATGGCGGCGGAGAGGACGAACCCCTCATTGTAGTCGGTGTGGTTGCCGAGCACTTCGACGCGCCCCGGGGCATAGGCCACGATGGTTGGTTCCGCATGAAAACGCTGGCGGAACTTCTGGATCAGGGCGTGGTAGAGTTCGTGGTTGAGCATGGGTACGATTCCAGAGGGGGGTGGGTGGGTAGGGCGGCGCCGGGCGTGGGGTGGTTGCGCCCGGCGCGATGGCGGCTGATCAGGCGCGGATCAGGCGCAACAACTCGTCGCGCTTTTCCTGCATTTGTTGCTGGGTACGGGCTTCCACGTTGAGCCGCACCAGCGGTTCAGTGTTGGAACAGCGCACATTAAACCACCAGTCCTGGTACTCCACGCTGATGCCGTCGAGCTCCAGCAGGGTGCCGTCGGTGTAGGTGGCCTTGATCTTCCGCAGGACTTGCAGGGGGTCGCCGCTGACGCGGGTGTTGATTTCGCCGCTGGCGTGGAACTTGCGCAGCGGGGCGATCAGCGCGGAAAGGGGCTGGCCAGCGCGGCTGACAATGTTGGCGATGCTGAGCACGGCCATGGCCGAGCTCTCGGTGGTGAAGTTGTCACGGAAGTAGTAGTGGCCGCTCAATTCCCCGGCAAAGAGTGCGTCGTGTTCACGCATCTGCTGCTTGATGAAGGCGTGACCGACGCGGGACATCATGGGGGTGCCGCCCATGGACTCGATCACCTGCTTGACCACCCAGCTGCTACGCAAGTCGTAGTAGATTACGCCCTTACGGGTGCTCAGAATGTCCTGGGCAATCAGCGCCGTGATTAAATCCATGGGGATGATTTCGCCGTTTTCATCCGTGAAGCCGGCGCGGTCGGCGTCGCCGTCGAACGCCACGCCGAAGGCATACCCGCCCTGGCGCATGAGCGCTTGTAGGGGGTGGAGCGATTCCAGGTGGAGCGGGTTGGCCTCGTGGTTGGGGAACGTGCCGTCGAGCGTGTCGAACAGCGGGGCAATCTCGATCTGGGGGGGGAGGGTCTGTGCTTCCAGAATCCCCATGGCATTAGCGTAGTCCACTGCGATGCGCACCGGCTTCTGCAGGTGGCTGAAGCGGCGGACGTGCGCGGTGTAGGCGGGGAGGATATCGTAGGTGGTGACGGACCCGGTCGGGCCGAAGGGTTTGGCAAAGGCGCCGCTGGCGACGATGCGCTCGATCTCGGCGATGCCGGTGTTGCCGCTGATCGGCACGGCCTGGCTGCGGCAGAGTTTGAAGCCGTTCCACTCGCCGGTGTTGTGTGAGGCGGTGATCATGATGCCGGCGTCCGCGCCCAGCGCCCCGTTGGCGTGGTAGCTCATCGGCGTGGAGCAGAGGCCGAGGTCAATCACGTCGGCGCCCTGCTCGCATAAGCCGCGCGCCAGGGCCTGAAACAGGGGCACAGAGTGCGGGCGCATGTCGCGGCCGACCACCACTTTGCGGCAGCCGCCGAGAAAGGTCACAAAGGCCTTGCCGATGCGGTAGGCGGTCTCTTCAGTGAGGTCCTGGTCATAGATGCCGCGGATGTCGTACGCCTTAAAAATACCGGCCATGTTGGTCTCCTGGATTGCTGTTGGTTGCTGATATGGGAGCATCGTATCGAAC
>CAYSHQ010000193.1:0-4885 GCA_964430835.1 uncultured Lentisphaerales bacterium | reverse complement strand
GCACGCTGCGTGAGGACCTGCTGGTGGAGGTAGGCCAGCTGGCGCGCGAGGGGCGATTCGACTATCTGCTCATCGAATCGACCGGCATCTCCGAGCCAATGCCGGTGGCAGCGACCTTCACCTTCCCGCTCGATCCGACAGCAAAGGTCATGCTCGCTGATGTGGCACGGCTCGACACGATGGTGACGGTCGTCGACGCCGCCAACTGGTTGCGCGAAACCATCGAAAGCCAGAGTCTGCGCGAACGCGACATGGCAATGAACGATCAGGACTCTCGCACCTTGAACGATCTGCTGGTCGACCAGGTCGAATTCGCCAACGTGATTGTCATCAACAAGGTCGATCTGGTCGGTGAGTACGAACTGGGGCAGCTAGAAGACATCCTGCGCCATCTGAATCCAGACGCGCAGATCATCCGCGCCGAACACGGTCGCATTCCGCTGGAGCGCATCCTCAACACTGGATTGTTCAACTACGACAAAGCGGCACAGGCCCCAGGCTGGGCGAAGGAACTGCGCGGCGAGCACACGCCGGAGACGGAAGAGTATGGCATCAGCAGCTTCGTCTATCGCGCATGGCGGCCGTTTCAGCCACAGCGCTTTTGGGAAATGGTCAACTCAGATGCCATCGAGGGGGTGCTGCGCTCCAAGGGATATTTCTGGCTGGCCACTCGACCTGACGACGCCATGCTCTGGTCGCAGGCGGGTACGAAAGCCAACGTCCACGCCGCCGGCAAATGGTGGGCAAGCGTCCCCAAAGAACAGTGGCCGCACAGCCCAGAGCTGCACGCCTTCGTGAGCGAGCGCTGGCGTGAACCGCACGGCGATCGCAGACAGGAGTTGGTCTACATCGGGGTGGACGTCGATCGAGCAAAGATCACGGCCGTGTTGGATGCCTGTCTGCTGACCGACGCGGAGATGACGCTGTTTGCAGATGGGCAGTTGCAGGACGCATCGGATCCCTTTGCCGCTTGACCTTCAGGGAGAAATGAAATGCAGAATCGCATCCAACGCGAGCAACCGATCCCGATCACCCTGCTGACCGGGTTTCTCGGCGCCGGCAAGACCACGTTGCTGAATCGCATCTTGCACGCCGACCATGGTTTGCGCATCGCCGTGCTGGTCAACGACTTCGGCGCCGTCAACATCGACAGCCAGCTCGTCGTCGGCGTGCAGGGTGAGACGATCAGCCTGGCGAATGGCTGCATCTGCTGCACGATCCGCGACGACCTGCTGCGTGCAACGGTGCAACTGCTCGAAAGCCCACAGCCGCCCGACTATATCATCGTCGAGCCGAGCGGCGTCTCCGACCCTGGCGCCGTGGCGCGCAGCTTCGTGCTGCTGCGCCCCCACATCCAGCTCGACAGCGTCATCTGCCTGATCGACGCCGACCAGTTTACCAGTCTGACCGGACGCAACGCGCTGCTGGCGATGGATCAGGTGGCGCTGGCCGACATCATCCTGTTGAACAAGGTCGACCTGGCAAGCAGCGAGCAGCTCGAACGCATCTATCGCTTCATCGAACGCACCGCCCCACGGGCACGCGTGATCGAAACAACCCACGCCAACGCACCGCTGGAATTCCTGATCGGTGTCGGCAAGTTCGACCTGGATCGACTGAGCGGGCGCCAGGAGCTGGACATCCACGTTCACCCGGAGGGTGGCGAGGATCATCCTAGTCACGCACACGCACATGAACACGCGTCAAAGCACGCCGAAGGCCATGCCGACCACGACGCAGGCCACCATCACGAACACACCGACCATACCCTGCTCTTCAGCACCTGGCACTACAGCGGTCGGGATCCGTTGGAATTTCGCGCGGTGCGCCGCATGATCGAGCGCCTGCCGGCCGGCATCTATCGCGCCAAGGGCTTTGTCTATCTAGACAAACCGGCGGAGCGGCGGGGGGTGCTGCAGGTGGTGGGCAATCGCGTGCGCTTCACCTTTGGGGAAGCGTGGGGGCATGAGTCGCCTGCCACCAATGTGGTGCTGATCGGCGAGCCTGGCGCTCTCAAGCCAGAGGAATTGACGCAGCGCTTCGCAGCGTGCCTGCCCGGCGCCACCAGCCGCGCCCAAGAGATCATTTCGGATGTCGTCGAGTGGGTAAGGAGTTTCTAATGACAGAGTGGCAAGAGCGCTGGATCGGCGGTTTCTGAGCGCCCGGCATCGACGGCGCACCCGTGCGGTGCGCAAACTATCCGATGCCGCCGACGCTGGCGGAAGCATTGACGACTGCGATGGAGATGGCGCAGCCCGGCAGGGACAGTGACCAGGAGGGCAAACAGGTGCAGAGTCAGTGGCAGGCACTGTTTGGCGCGCAGCCGGTGCTGCTTGTGCGCAACGTGATACGGGCGCGCAGCCTGATCTTGCGGTCGCGGCTTTGTGCAGAACAGGCGCAGATCATTCTGCCAGCCAATGCAACACCGGCGCTGGTGCAAAGCATCAAGCGCGCGTCGCAGCCCTATTCTTTTGCCGAGCTCGATGAGGCGCTGGCGCTGAGCGGAACAGACGCCGGCGTGACCTGGGCGCAGCCTGCTGCCATCGCAGCCGCTGCCGCCGGACGACAGCCTGGATCTGCGCTGGTGATCGACTACGGTGAATACGCGCCCGCGCCAGGTGCCGGGCTGCAGGGCGATGTCGCCATCTATCGGCTGTTCGCCGCATTGGAAACCCGGGCAGCGGGCGCACTGCTGCTTTTTAACGACAGACGTCTGTTTCGCCACGTGCAGTCACTGATGCAGCCGCAGGATGTTCCAGACTATGGCCGGTTGGCGGCGCATCTGCCCGTGTGGCAGGCGTTGGCCCAACGGCAGCAGACGATGCTCGCCGCTGTCGCCGCCGGCGTGCGCCAGGCGGCAGGGCTTGTTGTGTCTGCGCCGACCGACATGCTGGCGGAGAGCGTGCTGGTGCGGATACCGGAGGAAGCGCCAGGCAGTGCATTTTATGTCTACGCCAGTGCAGAGAACACGCCGGTGCAATGGCTGCCGCTGGTGCGACCGCTCCACTATGCGGCGCTGCGCAGTGGGTACGGGGCGGCCACGCAGCGCAACCTGGAGCGCTGGCTGGCGCTGCCCACAGCACCTGGCTACGACGAGGCGCAGATCAGCCACACCGTGCTGGGCATTGTCAAGGCTGCCGAGTACCTGGGCGTGCGCTGGCGCACCGATCCGGCGCACGCCGCAGCGTATGCAGCCTGGATGGACGAATTGTACGGCTCTCAACATGACGCATATCGTCCCAACTTCCCGACGATCTCTTCCGCTGCACACAATGGTGCAGCACTCTTTGGAACAGTGCAGGCGATGACCTGCAAACTTTCACTCGATGGAGGCACTCATGACACCGACTGACGTTTCTCTGGATCCACGCGTGCCGGTGACCGTCTTGACCGGCTTTCTCGGCTCCGGCAAGACTACACTGCTCAACCACATCCTCACCGAGCAGCACGGCAAGCGCATTGCCGTGATCGAAAACGAATTCGGCGAAATCGGCATCGACCACGCATTGGTGATCAACTCTGACGAAGAAGTTTTCGAGATGAACAACGGCTGCATCTGCTGCACCGTGCGCGGCGATCTGATTCGCATCCTCGGCAACCTGATGAAACGCCGCGACCGCTTCGACTACATTTTGATCGAAACAACCGGCCTGGCCGATCCTGGCCCGGTAGCGCAGACCTTCTTCATGGACGACGAGATGCAGAGCAAGCTGCGGCTGGATGGCATCGTGACGCTGGTGGACGCCCGCCACATCGTCGAACACATCGACGACAGCAACGAAGCGCAGGAACAGATCGCCTTTGCCGACGTAATTCTTCTCAACAAAACCGATCTGGTAACACCCAAAGAACTCGACCGGTTGGAAACGCGCATTCGTACGATGAACGCCGCCGCCCGCATCCACCGAACGCAGAACGCTGTCATCGATCTGGAACATGTGCTGGGCATTGGCGGTTTCGACCTCAACCGTGCTTTGGAGATAGACGACAGGTTCCTGGAGCGTGAGTACCCCTTCGAGTGGGGTGGCGCATACCTGCTTGAAGCGGGCACATACGAGCTTGTGCTGCAGGCCGGCCCCGAAGACCCCAGTATGGATGTGACGATCGTGCCGCTGCCCAACGCCAATCTTGGTCTGGATGACACCCTGCGCTCTGCCGAGATGGCGTTTGCCGCACGCAACCTGGCCCATTGGTACGACGGCGCGCCCATGCGCCCTGGCATTGCTCTCCATCGTCTGCCCACCGTCTTTCGGAGCGCCCGCGAGTTGAGCTTCCGCATCAAGATCGAAACGCCAGGGCTGTACGGCATCTTCACCGAGCATCACCCAAGCGAGTTCGACATGGCGTTGGAAGGGCCGGGGTGCTGCGTCGACCCAGTCGCCGAACGCGAGTTCAAACCGCCGCATGCGCACGACGAGGAAGTGACTTCGGTCGGCATCAGCGTGGCGGGCGACCTCGATCTGAAGAAGTTGAACAGTTGGCTCGGTGTGCTGCTGCGTACGCAGGGGCCAGACATCTTCCGCATGAAGGGCGTGCTCAGCATTGAGGGACATTCTGACCGCTTTGTCTTTCAGGGTGTGCACATGCTCTTCGACGGGCGGCCCGACCGGCCATGGGGCGCCAACCTGCGCAAGAATGATCTGATCTTCATCGGTCGCAACCTGGATCGCCAGACCTTGGTCAGGGATTTTGAAGCATGCCTGGTCTGACGCGTTCGTCCAGTCGGTGCTCGGCTGCGTTGCATCCGCGCTGGCAAGCCGTCGTCGACGATCATGTCATCGATCTGGCATGGACATTGGGTGGTGAATTGCTGGCGGTGGCCGCTGTATCCGGCCCCATATCGGTCTGGCAGACGCGCAGCGGCGAGATTGTCAGTACGCTGTCC
>CAYSHQ010000192.1:0-4934 GCA_964430835.1 uncultured Lentisphaerales bacterium | reverse complement strand
GCCTGCCCAGGCCGGACTGGCGGCCGAGATTCGGCGCGTGAATGAAACGTTTAGTGAGCTGTCGCAGCAACTGCAGCGCAGTATTATGAACGTGCGGAAGATCTCCTTGAATAACTTGCTGCAGCGCTGTCCGCGGATGGTCCGTGACCTGGCCGGCCGATCCGGCAAGCAGGTCACACCCGTGCTGGAGGGCGGCGAGATCCTGGTGGACAAGAGCCTGCTCGAGAATCTGGATGCACCGCTGATGCACATGGTGCGTAATGCTGTGGATCATGGCGTGGAGCCGGTCGAAAAACGCCGCGCCGCCGGCAAGCCGCCCGCCGGGCAGTTGCGCATTGCCGCCACCGAGAGCGCTTCGCACCTCCGATTGGTGGTGGCGGATGACGGACGCGGGTTGGACCGTGAGGCCTTGCGCGACAAGGCCGTGACACTAGGCCTCTGTCAGCCCGGCGCAACGCTGACGGAGGCGC
Organism: uncultured Lentisphaerales bacterium; assembly: GCA_964430835.1. Classification (GTDB taxonomy): domain Bacteria; phylum Verrucomicrobiota; class Kiritimatiellia; order RFP12; family CAIWXQ01; genus CAIWXQ01. Next base: position 4,464 of record CAYSHQ010000192.1, on the reverse strand, counting down.
AGATCGTGGATCTGCTCTTCCTGCCCGGCGTCTCCACGGCGCGCGAGGTGACGGATATTTCCGGCCGCGGCGTGGGCATGGATGTGGTGCGGCGGAATGTGGATGCCATGGGGGGGCTCATTTCCGTGCAGAGCACGCCGGGGGTCGGTACCGAGTTTGCCATCGAGATTCCGAAGAGCGTCAGCACCCAGATTCTGACCGGTTTCATCGTGGTTCTGGGGGGCAACCGGTATGTGGTGCCCCTGGCGCGCGTGGCGCGCTGCGTGCAATGGCAGCCGGATAGTATCCATACCCTGCAAGGACGGGGCGAATGCTTGGCAGATGGTGCCGGTTTGCTGCGCATCCTGCGGTTGGCGCGTGTCCTGCAGCTCAGCGAGACCACCAGCGGCGGCATCTTTGTGATCCTGACTGCCAAAGGGCCCTATACGGCGCTGCTGGTGGACCAGATCGAAGGCGTGCGGCAGGTGGTCGCCAAGCAGGTGGACGGCATCACGAACGACTGTTTTCAGGGGGCGGCCGTCATGGGCGATGGCTCCGTGGCCATGATCTTGGATGTGGATCGGCTCAGTCCGTGCACCACGGGGGTGGCGCTGAAGGCTTGCAGCGAGGCGAGATAAGCTGCCGGGGTGCCGATGTCGTAGCGCTGCCCCTGCACGATCTGCCCGAGGAAGCCGTCATTACGGCGGAGTTGGTCGAGGCAACTGGTGAGCTGGAACTCGCCGCGTTCGCGCAGGTTACGGCGGATGTTCTCGCCCAGCAGGGTGAAGATTTCTGGTTTGAGCACGTACTGGCCGAAAACGGTCAGGAAGTGATCGTCTGGCAGGCCGACCATGCTGAGATGCTCGCGCGCATAGTCCGCATCCGGCTTTTCGACAAAGGCCGTGATGTCCAGCATGTGCCCCATTTCGTTCCAGTTACCCGTGACGCAGCCGAAATGATGCACCTGGGAGGCCGGTTCTGGCAGCAACCCCACCACACTGCGATTGGTGCGCTCAAAGGTTTGGATCAACTGTTTTGCGCAGCCGATGGGGGTGTCGGAGGTGTAGAGATGGTCGCCGAGCATAAGCAGGAACGGCTCCTGGCCTACCCATTCGCGGGCGCTGTACACGGCGTGGCCAAACCCTTCCTGCGACGCCTGTGCGAGAAAGGTAATGCGACGGCCTACGGCGAGCAGGTAATCGCAGTATTGCTGGTCGGTCCGCGAGAGCTTGTTGTAGTTCTCAATGGGGGGCGGGCAGCAGAAGATCTCCTGGAAGAGCTCGCGGTCGTCCGGTTGCACCAGCACGGCGACTTCCTCGATGCCGGCGGCCAAGGCCTCCTCGACAATCGTCAGGATGGCCGGGCGTGTGCGGCCGTCATGGCCGACCACGGGGAAGAGCTCTTTTTTCACGGCCTTGGTGGCGGGGAAGTGGCGGGTGCCAAAGCCGGCGGCCGGGATGACGGCCTTGCGGACGCGTCCGCCGGAGCGCAGCACCAGCGGGAGGCAGGCCATGCCGAGTTCGTGCTCGATGATCTGGATGGCGGCGTCGCGACAGGTCTCGTTGCGCGCGATCAATTGGGCGGAGCCATCGCCCTGCGAACCCACGCCTTTGCCACCGTGGAGCAACGGTTGCAGCGCGGGGTAGGTGAGCAGGCGGTGGAGCACGGGGGCCGTGAGTTGCGCGGGGCAGGCCGGTTGCAGGTGGGTGTCGAACAGCGCCTGGGCCTCGGTCATGAGTGCGCCCAGCGTGGCGGCATCGCCGGCGCGCAGGGCCTGGCTGGCGCGGGTGACCAGGTCGCGGTTGATGGGGCCCAGATAGTGCTGCACCTTGCGTTGCAGCTCGGTCTCCGCAAACGGATAGCAGTGATTCAGACGGTTGAGGATCTCGCGAGTGTTCTTGGATGCCTTGAGATCCACCACGATCATCTGGATGTTGCCGCCGACGGTCAGTTCCTCGACGTCAATGCGGTCGCCATCGAACTGCATCAGGATTGGCCGCGGTCCGTAGGCGCACCCCTGGTCGAGGCGGCCGCAGCGCGAGGGTGTGGTAATCTCGCCCAGGTAGGCCAGTTCCATTTCGCCGCGCACGGTCAGCTTGAGGTCGTACAAGCGATTGAAGGCGCGGGCTACCAGCACGCAGACGGCGGCGCTGGAACTCAGCCCCTTTTTGACGGGCAGGTCGGTGTGATCATTCTCGATCACCAAGCCGCGTACGCGGTAGTGGATCATGACCTGATAGGCGACGCCGGCCGCGTAGCTGTAGAACCCGCCGGCTTGGGCGGCTTCCAGCAGGAGCGCGGGCTCCATGGCGACTTCAAAGGGAGGCGGACGGGTGCCGTCCTCCAGTGTGGTATGCAGGATGAGCTTGCCTGGATGCGGACGCACCTGTGCATGGATGCCCTGATTGGTGCCGGTGATGATGGCCGCGCCAGACGCGATCGCTGCGTTGATGCGGCGATAGCCACCTGCCCAATCGCTGTGTTCACCAAAGAGGCAGATTCGGCCGGGAACAAAGAGTTGCATGCGGAGACAATAGCAAAAGAAGGGTGGATCGTAGAACCTCAATCTTTTGGCTATTGAGGCTCTTGCAAAACGCCACGCAACGCGGCGCCTGACGGCTTGCGTTGCGTGGCGTTTTGCAAGGACCTCTATTCACTTGCCAAGCGGCACCCAGTCGGGTTTAATACGGCCATGTGCTAGTCCTGCGTGTCGCTGCAGGGCTGGCGGGAAGGGGTTAGGGTATGATTGCGCAATGGGGTTTCTGGCTAATCCTCGGGTTCGTACTGCTGGTCGTGGAGGTGGCTGCGCCCGCCTTCGTGGCGATGTTCTTCGGGTTGGCCGCCCTCTTGGTGGCTGGGGTCTGCTGGCTGGCTCCGGGTATGCCGGTCTGGGCGGCATGGCTGTTGTTTGTCGGGTTGGCGGTAGTTTTGTTGCTGGGGTTGCGGGGGGTGTGCAAGCGGAGCTTCGTGGGGAAGAAGTCGTCGGAGATGGATGGTTTGGGGAGCGATTTGGTAGGGCAGCGGGTCGTGGTGTCCATGCGTATTCAACCGGGACAACCGGGCAAGGTGGAACTTCGCGGAGCCAACTGGCAGGCCGAGTCCAGCGAGACCCTGGAGGTCGGTACACAGGTGCGTATCGTGAAGCAGGAGAGCATCGTGCTCTCTGTGATGCGGGCGGTGTGATCAGTAACAGAAAGAAAAGGAGTCGGAGTTATGGGAACGTCAGTGTTGGGCGTGGTGGTATTCTTTGTCTTTTTTACGGTGATGAAGTGCATCCGTGTGGTTCCACAGAAGACCGCCTTTATCGTAGAACGCTGGGGGAAATATCACTGCACGCTGGAGGCGGGGCTGCATGTGCTGGTGCCGTTCATGGATCAGGTGGCCTACAAGCATACGCTGAAGGAGCAGGCTGTAGATGTGCCGCCGCAGCAGTGTATCACCAAGGACAACATCACCGTGGAAGTGGACGGCATCCTCTATCTGATGGTCGTTGATCCGGTGCGCGGCTCCTATGGCATCAGCAACTACATGTTCGCCACGGTACAATTGTCGCAGACCACCATGCGCAGCGCGATCGGCCAACTGGAATTGGACCGCACCTTCGAAGAGCGCGAGCGGATTAACGGGGCCATCGTGGATGCGGTGGACAAGGCCTCGGAGCCCTGGGGGATCAAGGTGACCCGCTACGAGGTCAAGAATATCGCGCCGCCGCAGACTATTCGCGATGCCATGGAGAAGCAGATGCGTGCGGAGCGGGAAAAGCGTGCGCTGATCGCCGAGTCCGAGGGTGACCGGCAGGCCAAGATTAACCGGGCAGAGGGTGAGAAGCAGCAGGCCATCGCCTTCTCCGAGGGTGAGAAGCAGAAGCGCATCAACGAAGCGCAGGGGCGCGCCCAGGAGATCATGCTGGTGGCCAATGCCACGGCGACGGGGTTGCGCGAGATTTCCAAGGCCAGCATGGAGCCGGGCGGTATCAACGCCATCAACCTGCGGTTGGCGGAGCAGTACATCACGGAGTTTGGGCGGTTGGCTAAGGCCAACAATTCGGTCATTATTCCGGCGGACCTGGCCAACGTGGCCGGCTTCATCAAGACGGCGGTGAGCGTGGTCAAGGATATGCCCGCCGTAACGGGCATGCCGCAGCCGCCGCGCGTGGGATAATCGCCGCGCAGCCGTGGTGAGCCGGGGCGGCTGCTACTCCTCGTCCGGTTCCTCGGGCTCTGCGGCGGGTGCGCGGGGCTCGAGTCGCACGATGGTGTCGGGGTTAACGCCGACGGCACGGAGTTTATTTGCGACATTGGGCTGCGCGGGATTCAGGGCGTAGCTGCGGCTCCAGTAGGCGGCGGCCTCGGGGGGGCGCTGCAAGCGGGCCAGCACATCGCCGATATGATCGAGGATGGTAGGGTCATCGGGGAGTAGTGCGTGGGCGCGCAGGAGCAGTTCGAGCGACTCCTCCCAGCGCTGCTGTCGGAAGCGCACCCATCC
>CAYSHQ010000191.1:0-4935 GCA_964430835.1 uncultured Lentisphaerales bacterium | reverse complement strand
ATCTTGACGCAGCCATGCACCCCACCACCCCCACCGCAATTAGCATTCCTTGTCCGGCCCATTTATGGCAGACTATTTCGTTCGTGGGGCTCTCTAAACGTTCTCCTGCCATACATGATCTCATCATCCGTCACGTCTCCCGAACCTGCCATTAGCGATCGCGATGTCCGTCGCGGGCTGCGCCTGAACGTGATAGCCGGCTGCCTGGGCATGAGCTGGGTGGCCGTGGTCATGAACATGCCGTTCACCATGCTGCTGGAGGAACTGGGCGCCAACGGCATGCTGCAGGGGTTGTGCGCAACGATCATCCAGCTCACGCTGGTGGTCCAGATCCCGGGCGCGCTCTTCCTGGAGTCGTTGCCGCGGCGCAAAGTCGCCTGGGGGATCATTGCCATTCTCCACCGCCTGCTCTGGTTTATCCCGGCCTATATTGCCTGGCGCCACCCGTCCCCCCCCATTGGCGCGCACATTGTCGTGGCGGCCGCAGCGGCCTCCATGGCCATCGGCAACTTCGTGGCCTCCGCCTGGCAAAGCTGGATGGCCGACCTTGTGCCCGAACAGACCCGTGGCCGCTTCTGGAGTAACCGGCAGGCCTGGACCATGTCCGCCTTCCTCCTGGCCATCGCCATCTCGGGCGTGGTCCTGGATGCCTTCAAGGCGGAGGGCACCTCCGGTCCCCTGAGCGGCTTCGCCCTGCTGTTTAGCGTCGCGACCGTCTTTGGGGTCCTGGATATTGTCACCCACATGTACGTACCGGAACCCCCGGTGCGCCGCGAGACACGCGCCATTCCCTTGATGGAGCGGCTGATCGCACCGCTGCAGCACCCCAACTTCCGGCGCCTGGCCATTGCCATGGGGCTCTGGGTCTTCTCCTGCTCCCTGGTGGGCTCGTTCGGCCAGCTCTATGCCCGGCGTGTCCTGCACGCCTCCTTCACCGAACTCTCCGGCTGGAACATCGCCGCCTCGCTGGGTACCATTGTCGCCGGGCTGGCCTTCGGCCACCTCATGGACCGCATTGGCGCACGTACCTTTGGCTCGGTCATGCTCCTGCTGGCACCCTGCTTTGGCATCTTCTGGTTCCTGCTGACCGACACCCCCCTGGCGTTTCACCTCCCGCTGGTGGGCGATCTCCACACCACCTGGGGGATCGCCCTGATGACCCTGGTCAGCTTTTTCAGCGCCGGGGCGTATTCCAGTGTCGGCCTTGCGCACATGAGCCTGCTGGCCGCCACCGCCCCGGAGCGCGGGCGTACGCTGGCCATGGCGATACAATGGACCCTGATCGGTGTGATCGGCGCGGGCGGCGCCATTGTCGGTGGCTACGTGATGGACCTCTTCCCGAAAGAGGGGCTGGACCTCACCCTGTTGCGCGGCACCCGCTTCCACTTCATCCACGCCCTGGTCATCCTGCATGCCCTGGTTACCTGGCTGCTGGTACTGCCGATCTTTATCCGCATTCATGTGAAGCGCGAAAGCCTCAGCGTTCTGGAAGCTTTTGAGCGGATTGTGCTGGTCAACCCCCTGCGCTTTGCCAGCGGCGTGTACCATGCGCGTGTCATGGCTTCCGCCGTGACGCGCCGCCGCCGCACCCAGGCCGTCGAGGCCACCGGCGAAAGCGGCGCGGAACTCTTTGCGGCCGACTTGGCAACCCGGCTTGCTGATCCGTCAGCCGACGTGCGTGAAGCCGCCGCTCAATCCCTGGGCCGGATCGGCACCGCCGATGCCATTGCCGCCCTGATCAAAGCTCTGCAAGAGGATGGTAGCACGGAGCTGGCCGTCCATTTGCTGCGCGCACTGCGCCAGTGCGGCAACCAGAGCGCCACCGCCGCCATCCTGCCGCGCCTGCAGGACGAGAACATCGAGGTGGCCCGCGAAGCCGCGCGCACCCTGGGTGTCATCGGCGACCAGACGGCGGTCCCGCCGCTGCTGGAACTCCTGCACAAAACCCGCCACGAATCCATCGCCATGGCCGCCGCCGAGGCGCTGGGCCACCGCAACGACCTTTCCGCCGTCTACGAGATCTTGCCACGCATGCGCACCACGACCAACCCCATGGCGCGACGGGCCTTTGCCATGGCCGCCGGCGACCTGCTGGGCGCACCGGACGGCTTCTACTGCATCCTGACCGAAGAAGATCAATCCCACGGCGCCGGCATCACCCCCCTGATCGACCGGTTGCGCGCCAACCTGCAACCGAGCCAGCCGGACGGCACCAGCCAGGCACTGGAAGCCCTCCAGGCGCTCGACCGCCAGTACGAGGCACGCGACATTCGTGGTGCCGCTGCCTCGGCCTACCGCCTCGCCACACTCCTCGGCACCTCCCGCCACCACCTCCCCGACCAGCGCGATGTGCACGCCCTACTCGCTGCGGCCCAGCAGGCGGATCCGCGTTTTGCCGCCGGCCTCTGGTATCTCGCCGTGCTCGACGGTGCCTTTGCACGCACCGGCACCAGCGCCTCCCTGACGGCGGCCCGCGAATGGATCGAAATCCAGCTCGCCGTCTACATCCTGGCCTCCTGGGCCGGTTGCATTCCGCAAAGCACCGGCAACGTCTGGAACGTCATGCGCCTGCACACCTGGCAACAACTCTGGCGCAAGAGTCGGATTGGCCGCCTCTTCGGCCGACCGTGAGCCACCCCACCATGCCCCTCACCTATCACCATATCGTCTGGGACTGGAACGGCACGTTGCTCGATGATGTCACCGCCTCGGTGAATACGATCAACCAGTTGCTGGCTAGCCGCGCCCTCCCCCCCACCGACACGGCCCGCTACCGGGCCCTCTTCGGCTTCCCCGTGCGCCACTACTACACGACCCTCGGCTTCCAGTTGGAAACCGAAAACTGGGACCTTCTGGCCCGTACCTACCACGACCTCTATCTCGCCGAAACCTCGATCCGCCTGCACCCTGGCGCCATCCCCACCCTCGCTTTCTGCCGCCAGGCCGGCCTCGGGCTCTCCCTGCTCTCCGCCTCCGAACAGTCCATCCTGAACCGCATGACGACAGAAAACGCCATCGCCCCGTGGTTCGACTTCATCCAGGGCACGGACAACCTGCATGGCCAATCCAAACTGGAGACCGGACGCCGCCTCCTCACCCGCCTCCCCTGCCCGCCATCCCGCATCCTGTTTGTCGGTGACACCCTGCACGACCACGAAGTGGCCAGCGCGCTCGGCGGCGCCTGCGTTCTTATCTCCCACGGCCACCAGAGCCACGACCGCCTGCTAGCCGCCGGCTGCCCCGTGCTGACCAGTCTGGAAGAGCTCCCGAGTTTTTTAACCGCAACCCCTACATGATCCCCCACCCGCTAAGCGCGGCACCGCGCACAACGCCAGCACACAGACGCGCCCCCCCTTTATGCAAACCATCCACCTCACCGATCTCCCCGTCAAAGAGTGCCATCGCGAAACGTTTCGCGACGAGGCCTTCCGCGTCCTCTCCCGCTCCGGGCTGCACCCCACCGAACGTGTCCTGCTGGAGCACCTCCCCCGGCAGGTGACCGGCGACATCCTGATCGTCGGCAACCGCAGCGGCGTGCAGGGGCTGATTCTATCGGCCGAAAATCCCACCGCCTGCATCGTGCAACACGTCAGCGACATTCACCATGCCAAGGCGCTCCAGCGCACGCTGGCCGCCCATGACAGCGCGCGCATCCGGGTGGAATGTACCCCCTTCCTGCCGGAAGTGTCGACCACCCGCCTGGCGCTGCTTCAGGCGACCTCGCACGACACCCCCGCCGAACTGACCCTCGACCAACTCGAAGACCTGCGCACGAAACTCCCAGCTGGCGCCACCTGCCTCGTCGCCTACGATGGCAAGCCCGACTGGCTGCGCAAACAGATGAAAGAGATCTTCGGCCAGGTCACGGCCACACCTGCCACAAAAGACGTGACGCTCTTCCGCACCGTCATCCCCGCTGCGACCGCCACCACGCCCTTTGTGCGCCGCAACTTCTCCGCGACCTTCGCGGCCAGCCTTCCCGGCGACGCGCCACTGCAACTTACCACGCTGCCGGGGGTCTTTGCCCACCGGCGTGCCGATGAAGGCGGGCTGGCCCTGGCCGAGGTCGCCGCCCGCACGTTGGAACCCGGCACCCGCGTCTTCGATCTGGGGTGCGGCTGCGGCCTGGTCGGGCTGCTCCTGGCGCGCCATACGCCCGGCATCTCAGTGCTCTGCGCTGACTCCCATGCCCGTGCCATCCACTGCACCGCCGCGAATGCCGCAGCCAACCAGCTCACCGGCGTGGAAACCATGCTGACCGACGCGCCGGCGCTGGACGCAGCGTTCACGCTCTTTGTGGGGAATCCCCCCTACTACGCCAATTACCAGATCGCCGAGCTCTTCATCCGCACCGCCTATCAAGCCCTGGCGCCGGGCGGCGTTGCCATGATTGTGGCCAAGAACCATCGCTGGCACGAGGGGTTCATGCACGAACTGTTTGGCAATGCCGAAGTCATCAAACGCCGTGGCTACGGCGTCGTACGCAGCGTGCGCGCCTGATAGAAGCCACCCTGGAGCGCGCTGCCCGCGGCCCGAGGCGGGCCGTGGCTACTGGCTATGGCGGGGGAATAATGGTGCAAGGCCTGCCCAATCGCCAGAGCATTCGCAAGAAGGGCTGGGACTACACAGCCGCAGGCTGCTATTTCGTTACGTGCAACACGCATCAGAACCGCCCATTGTTTGGCATAGTCGTGAACGGGCAGATGGTGTTGAACGAGGCCGGTAGAATTGCAGCCGAAGAGTGGCACAAGAGCGCACAGATCCGCGATGAGATCGAATTGGATGAGTTTGTGATCATGCCGAACCATGTGCACGGGGTGGTGCGGATCGTAGGGGCGACCGGCAGGTCGCCCTTCACATCGGGCGGTACGGGCGACCTGCCGGTCGCGGCACCCACGGGCGACCTACCGGTCGCGGCACCCACGGGCGACCTAC
>CAYSHQ010000190.1:0-4966 GCA_964430835.1 uncultured Lentisphaerales bacterium | reverse complement strand
GCGCGAGGTTGGCCAATCTTCCAGTCTTCCATTCTTCCAACTCCCGCAGTTTGAGTACCAGAGCCTCTAAATCGCTAGCAGAACGGACGCAGCCAGGTCTTGGGCAGAAAGTCCCCTACCCGTTTGTCATCCGCTGCTGCAAAACGCGTCAGAAACTGGGCCAGTTCATACGCATATTCCGCATCCAGGTCCGCCAGCACCAGCTGCTTGGTAATCAGGCGCAACCCCTGTGCGCCAACATCGGCATCGCGGGCGGTGGCATAACGCTTGGCCGGATCGGGTGCCAGGAAACGCTGCAGGATCTCGAGAAAAACCTGATTGACCCGTAAATGTGGCGGCAGCAGCTCGGCCAGCCGCTCGGGCAGTGCCAGCTTCAATGCCAAGAGTTCCTCCTCCGTGGTGGCCTCCTCCCCCAGCGAGCGTCCGCACAGCATTTCCAGCGCCACCAAGCCCACACTATAGCAGTCCGACTGAATCGTGCTGGCATCCCGCCGATGGATCTCCGGCGCCATGTAGAGGGGTGATCCTAGGAGGAACGTGCCGCGTTCACCAATCCGGGCCGCGCGGCCAAAATCCACCAGTTTCACCCCCCCCAACCGGTCAATCATGATATTCGTGGGTTTGACATCCGCATGCACAAAGCCGAGCGCATGGACGCGCTCCAGCCCGCGCAGCACCGCCCGCAGGATATACACAACCACGCCCGGCTGCAGGCAGATGCGATCCCCGTTCATGTAAAAGATCGTCGCCAACGAATGCGCCCAATCCTCCGCCGTATAGCCCTTGCGTCCGATCTCCAAGGTCTCGGGCGTCATCCAGCGCCCGACGTCCAGCCCGTCAATCGCCTCCATCTGGACCAACCCGATGCCAAAAGTCTCTTCATAAATATCGGTTAACACCAGGTTCGGACTCTGCAGATGTTGCAATTGGCCGACCTGCACCGCAATGCGCTCCATATCCAGCCAGTATTCATCCGGCGTGCGATACAGCCCAGGGTCAAACAGCTTTACCGCGTGCTCCGTGACGCAACCGCGGGCACCATGCCGCAAGGCAAAGAGCACCGTACCCTGACGGCCGGAACCGATCTCGCACATGATCTGGTAGGCGACCGGATACTGAATGATGCGCGTATTGAGGATCAATTCGTAGTTCCGTCGCAGCTGGAGCATGGTCATGCCCGACAGCGATCCCACCCGCGCCGCAGCTCCCAGTGTCGTCGGGCCCGGCCGTGCCCCCGCACCGATCTTCCGCAAATCCAGCGTCGGGATATGATCCGTCGAGCTGCTTTTCATATACACCGTCCACCTCCTGCCACGCCCTGATTACGCCCCCGCCGGAACCGGCACATGCAGCGTAACCGTTGCACCCGCGCCGCGCGTCGATGCCACGTCCAAGCGGCCGCCCACCCCCTCCACCCGCTGCCGGATACCAAAGAGGCCGAAACCGGACGCCGACGCCCCCCCGCCCCCCCCCGCCGTCGGTCGGAAAACCGCGGCCATCATCCACCACGCTCAGGCGCACCTCGCGTGCACCCCACTGCAGCGACACCGTGATCAGGCTTGGCGCGGCATGCCGGATGGCATTACGCACCAGTTCCCGCGCCGACTGAAACAACAACCCGCGTAGCGCGGAACCCAGCACACACTCCGTCCCTATCCCCTGCACGACGATCCGAACAGCCAGTGCGTCCTGCATGCGCCGCGCTAACTCCTGCAAGGCGGGCATCAACCCCAGCTCATACAGCAAGGGCGGTGCCAGCTCCGCCATGGCCAGGCGACATTCCTCCATAGCCTGCACGAGTAAGGCCCGAACCGCTGCCAGTTTGACGGCCTCGTCCCCCAAGTTGGCTTCCTGCAAGCGATTGACCAGTGGCCCCAAGCGCAGGTTGGCCAATGACAAATCCTGGGCAATCGAATCATGCAGATAGCGAGAGATCCGCCAACGCTCCTCCTCCGCCGCATTCACCAGATGATTAGCCAGCTCCTGCAAGCGTTGTTGATGCCGCCGGGTAGACCCGTGCTGCTCGCACGGTTTCGTGTCATCCGTGGCGGCGCCCCCACCCTGCCGATCTTCCCGACTGCGGCACACCAGGCTAGTGGGCGGCACAAGCGGGCCATCCGCACGCATTGTCACCGGAGAAACACGCTTCGCCATACCCGCCCCCTTCCTAGGTACCCACAGCCACCCCCGCCGCCCCGACACCCGTTCTTACGCGCCCCCCGCCCCGCAAGGGAACCGCGCGATGGTGCAAACGAGCGGCATGTTACCACATGGACCGGCCCTGACGCGCAAAAAATGGGCCAGTTGGCAGCAAGGGAATTTTACCTGCCAAGCAAGGGTTTTCCCCTACTAGCCCTGCAACCCCACTTTGCCGTATTATCCCCCCCTTCACCATATTGGCGCGGAGGATATCTTTGCTGAAGGGATATAATAACTATAATAACTGGGTTGTGAGGGGTGTCCTTGGCTGTCTGATGCAGGCCATGCCTGCATCAGACAGCCTGCCAGCCGACTGGCAACGGTTCCGCACCGAGCCAATCGTCCAACCGGCGTCCAGCCACGTTGCATCCCACAACTGAAAGAAGCGCCATGCCGATACAAATCATCATTGCCGACGATCATGTCATGCTGCGCGAAGGTCTCAAATCCCTGATCCAGCTGGAGCCCGACATGGAGGTCGTCGGGGAAGCCAACAATGGACGAGACACCATCGCCCTGGCCAAGCAGATCCATGCGCACATCGTAATCATGGACGTCTCCATGCCTGATCTAAACGGCATTGAAGCCACGCGCAAGCTTCTGCAACTTCGCCCCGCCTGCAAGATCGTGGCCCTCTCCGGACATACCGACCCGCAACTGGTGCGCGAGATGCTACGCGCCGGCGCCTCGGCGTATGTTCTGAAATCCACCGCCTACGATGAACTCGTGCGTGCCATCCGCACGGCGCATAGCAACAGGAAGTATCTGAGCGCTGACCTCGCCCACCACCTTGTTGAGGACTATCTGGCGCTCTCGACAGAACCCGGCTCCAAAGCCTTCGCGCTGCTCTCCACCCGGGAACGCGAGGTGCTGCAACTGATCGCGGAAGGCTACAATACCAAGAATATGGCCGACAGAATGCGGCTCAGCAGTAAGACCATCGAAGGCTTCCGTACCAAGCTCATGCGAAAACTGAACTTGCACAGCGTGGCGGAACTGACCAAGTATGCCGTCCGGGAAAAGATCACCACGTAGCGCACGCCCCCCGTGCCACCGGAGTATTCGACACACCTTTACGCCCCACCGGAAGCGAACACACCATGACAATCCTGCTGGTCGAGGACCACAAACCAACACGTGATGAAATGCGCGCGTTGATCGAATATCAGTCGGACATGCGCGTCATCGCCGAGACCGGCAGCGGCGAAGATGCCCTGCGCCTGCTCAAGCAACACCCGGCTGATGTTATTATTATGGACATCCTGCTCCCCGGCATGAACGGCCTGGAAGCCATCCGGCTGATCCATACCGATCACCCTGCGACCCACATCCTGGCGCTTTCCAATCACTATGGGATCAGTCTGGTGCAAGCCGTGCTGGATGCCGGCGGACTGGGTTATGTGCGCAAGTGTCGTGCCTTTGAGGAACTCATTCCCGCCTTGCGCACCGTGGCCGCCGGACAGCGCCATATCGATCGCCGACTGCTGGAAGGCACGCCGTGATGCAAACCCAGAAACCCTTGAAATACGTGCCAGATCATCCTTGCAATCCCGCGCCCGTACAGGCATAGTAATGGGCTTCCGTATCGGACCCCGGGTTGCGTTGCCGCGCCCATCACAGCCGCGCGGACCTGGATCGCACCCGATATGCCCGTCCTTGGCCACCCGCGCCAAAGGCTCTTCGCCACAGGCGAATACGGCATAAAAGACATCCTGGGTTCCGCGAAGCGTGCGTGGAACTGCGGCCGCCCAATGCCTGTTCGATGCGGAACGAGGTGTAATCCGGCACAAGCAACCAGTCGTAGCTGTCCGGAAACACCGCAAACAACTGGAGAGAGTACCATGGCCCGCACCGTGCCCCTTGAACGCGTACGCAACATTGGCATCATGGCCCACATTGATGCCGGCAAAACCACCTGCAGCGAACGCATCCTCTTTTATTGTGGCAAGAGCTACAAGATCGGCGAGGTTCATGATGGCGCTGCCACCATGGACTACATGGTTCAGGAGCAGGAACGCGGCATTACCATTACCTCCGCCGCCACGGTGGTGCAATGGAAGGACCACCAGATCAGCCTGATCGACACCCCCGGGCACGTGGACTTCACGGCCGAGGTGGAACGCAGCCTGCGCGTCCTCGACGGCGCCATTGCCCTCTTCTGCGCCGTGGGTGGCGTGCAACCCCAAACCGAACAGGTCTGGCGGCAGAGCGAAAAGTACGAAGTCCCCAAACTCTGTTTCATCAACAAGATGGACCGCACCGGTGCCGACTTCTACACCGTGCTCGAAGAGATCAGCTCGGAACTGCTCGGCAACCCGGTTCCCATGGTGCTGCCCATCGGTCAGGCGGAAGCCTTCGAAGGCTTGGTAGACCTGCTCTCCATGAAGGCCATCCGGTTTGACGAGGCCAGCAAGGGCGTGAACCTGATCATCTCCGAGATCCCCGAGGAGATGCGCGCCGACTGCGACAAGTGGCGCCATCACATGGTCGAGAAGGCCGCCGAACAGGATGATGCCATGCTGGAGAAATATCTGGCCGGCACCCCACTCAGCGACGAAGAGATCATGGCCTGCATCCGCAAGGGGTGCATCGCCCGCACGCTGGTCCCGGTTTATTGCGGCACAGCCTTCAAAAACAAGGGCGTGCAACCGTTGCTCGACGGCGTCGTGAAGTTCCTCCCCTCACCGCTCGACATCGGACCGGTGCATCAGGCCGACAATCCGGAAGTCGTGCGTAACCCGGATGACAACGACCCGTTCTCGGGCTT
>CAYSHQ010000189.1:0-4968 GCA_964430835.1 uncultured Lentisphaerales bacterium | reverse complement strand
ACTACAGCCAGCCAGCATAAGGTGGCACTTCAGGAAAAGACCATGCCCATCGCCCGGGCGCCCTAAAACGGTAGTGGCAAAGCGCTTGGCAAATTTGCTACGATATTTGGACGTTTGCGGGGCGCCGGCTGGATCGTACGACCGGTGCCACGCACGCGTGCAAGTCCTTGTGCAATTTGCCTCATAGTAAGGTGTTATGGAATGTGCTTGAAAATCCAAGCGCATAATCCACGGGGCGGAGCTGTACGTACAAATCGTATGGCCACCGCGCTGCCGCTGCGCCACGGCAGCAATTCTCAGTATGGCATTCGGCGGGTCCGGCGGCCCCGCCCTACCTGCCATCATTCTTCGATTTTACCCTGTTGTTGGTAGTCACCGGATTCTCCGCTACAAGTCCCTACTGAGAAGTGCTGACGTCACGGGGCCACAGCGCCGCGCCCAAAAGGACCTCCATGCAACCAATCCTGATTACCGGTACCGCCGGCTTCATCGGTTTTCACCTGGCGCGCCACTTGTTGGCCCAAGGGCGCACGGTCATCGGCATCGATAACTTCAATGACTATTATAGCGTGTCGTTGAAGCGCGATCGCCATGCCCAGTTGGAAACCACCGCCGGCTATCGTGGCTATGAAATGGATCTCTGCGATCGCCCCCGTCTGGAACAACTGATGGCCGATTGCCAGCCGTCATGCGTCGTCCACTTGGCTGCCCAGGCCGGCGTGCGCTATTCGTTACAGCAACCCCAGGTCTATCAGCGCGCCAATCTGGAAGGGTTCCTTAATATCCTCGAATGCTGCCGCCATGCCCGCCCCCAACCGCGCCTCATCTACGCCTCCAGTTCCTCCGTCTACGGAGGGAGCACGGTGTTGCCGTTTACCGAGGATCAGCGCGTGGATGCGCCCCTCTCGCTCTATGCCGCCACCAAGAAAGCCAATGAGCTGATGGCCCATAGCTATAGCCATCTCTTTGGCCTGCAAACGATTGGTCTGCGCTTCTTTACCGTCTATGGCCCCTGGGGGCGTCCCGATATGGCCATGTGGCTCTTCACCGAGGCGATGTTGCAGGGTAAAACGATTCCGGTCTTCAATTACGGCAATATGTATCGCGATTTTACCTACGTGGACGATATTGTCGCCGGTGTGACTGGCTGCATCCAGACGGCCGATCTCCCCCGCTACGAAATCTACAACATCGGCAACCATCGCTCGGAACGACTGGTGGATCTGATTCAGCTTTTGGCGCGCGAGCTGGGCGTCTCCTCGCCGAAGTTGGATCTGCTGCCCATGCAGGATGTCGATGTGCCGGCAACGTATGCCAGCGTGGAGCGGTTGCACGCCGCCGTGGGGTACGCCCCCACGACGCCCATCGCCGTCGGGGTTCCCAAGTTCGTACAGTGGTATCGCGCCTATCATCGGGTATAACGGCTGAGATCTAGACGATTATGACCTTCTTCCTTCGCAACCTGATTCTGTTACACATCCTCCTGGTGGTCTGGTTCTTCACCTGGGTGCATGGGGGCACACGGTCCGAACATCTCCTTTCCGTGCCTTGGCTCATTTTTCTGTTGCTCAATGCCATGCTGATGCTGCCGACCTGTCGGTCGGGTGAGACGCTGCCCGAGGCACGGCGGCGCGTCTGGCGGCGCATCTGGCATGATCCGCTCTTGTGGCTCAGCCTCGCGTTGACCGTGCTGCTGCTGGCGCAGTGGGGGAATGGCCTCAGTTTGGACTCGTCGGTAGAGGCCTCGGACAGCCGCCCGGCGATCAACCGCTGGATTCCCTTCAGTATCGGCGACGCCGTCCGCCAGCCCTTGTATTGGTTTCCCCCCGTACTGGTGGTGTTGCTGGCCGCACGTCATGCGCTGAGCCGCCAAGGACGGCGCCAGTTGATCGGCTGCCTCGCTTGGGGTGGTGCCTGCCTGTCCGCCTTTGGCTGGATTCAGGCATTCAGTGGCACGACCTCGCTCTACTGGATGACGCCGCTGCCGGGGTATTTCTTTGCAACCTTCGGCTATGAGAATCACGCGGGCGAACTCTTTACTCTGCTGTTCAGCGTCAGCGGGGGTCTCTGGTTTCAGGCGGTCATGGATAAGGATGTCGCACGCCGGTCCTGGCGTATGCTCTGCCCCGTGATCCTGAATCTGGCGGGGGTTTTGGGTTCCCACTCGCGGGCCGCCATTTTACTGAGTCTCCTGATTCTGGTGGTCGGCGGCCTCGCCTGCATCCTGTCGGCTTGGGGGTGGGTGCCGCTCGCTAGCCGCATCAAGGGGGTGACCTTTGCTGTGCTGCTGGCGCTGTTGTCCGTCGGGCTCTATGGTGCGCTGCCCAAACTCCCGGTCTGCGCCGAGTTGGCTACCGTGCGCCCCGCCACCCTCTATCAGGACACGATCGGTGCACGACTCTTTCTATTTCGTAGCGCCTGGGCCATGGCGTGCGATTATCCGGTGTTTGGTGTCGGTGGCTGGGGGTATCGCGAGCTGGTGCACAACTATGTGACGCCGACGGAGCTGACCCAGATGCAGCAGGGCAAGGGGATGGCCAATGTGCATAACGATGCGCTGCAATTCATGACCGAACATGGGGTCATCGGCCTTGGCTTGTTACTGGGCGTGGTAGGCGTGATGTTGCGCCCCATCCTGCAGGGGATCTGGCGGGTGTTGCGCACGGTGCCGGTCGTGGATTGGGACAATCCATACGTGCCGATGCTGATGCGCGTGCCTGCGCCGGTCTACGCGATCCTGGCCGGCACGACCGCTACGGTCATCCATAGCATGATCGACCTGCCATTTCGTTCACCCGCGGTGCTGATCACCTGGGCCCTCTGTCTGGCTTGTGCCCCGGCGTTTCTGCCGTTGCAAGCCGTGACGCCCAACACACGGCCCGCCACCCCGGTCATCAAGACCAAGGAGGATCCCGCATGAGAGTGCTCGTGACCGGCGGTGCCGGCTTCATCGGCTCAGCCGTGGTGCGGTTGCTGCATAGCAGCGGCGCCCATACCGTTCTGAACGTAGATAAGTTGACCTATGCCGGCAACCTGGCGTCGCTACCGGGTGTCAGCCCATCTCCCGCTTATCAGTTTCTGCAAGCGGATATCTGCGATCGTGCCGCCATGGATGCCGCCTTCGCCGCCTTCCAGCCGGAGGTAATCTTGCATCTGGCTGCGGAATCGCATGTCGACCGTTCTATTGACGGACCTTCCGCGTTTATTCACACCAACCTGGTTGGCACCTATACGCTGCTGGACGCGGCGCGGCACTATTGGAGCGCCCTGCCTGCCGCAGCGCGCGAACGCTTCCGCTTTCTGCATGTCTCCACCGATGAAGTCTTCGGCAGTCTGGGCCCCACCGGCGCCTTTACCGAAACCACCCCCTACGATCCCCGCTCGCCCTACTCCGCCAGCAAGGCTGGCTCCGATCACCTGGCGCGCGCCTGGTACCACACGTACGGCCTGCCGGTCCTGGTCACGAATTGCTCCAATAATTACGGCCCCTTCCATTTTCCGGAGAAATTGATTCCACTGATCATTCTCAATGCGCTCGCAGAGAAGGCCCTCCCCGTGTATGGCGCCGGCGATAACGTTCGCGATTGGCTCTTTGTTGAGGATCATGCCCGTGCGCTGGTCACGGTGGCGACCGGCGGCGCGCCCGGGCGCACCTACAACATCGGTGGCAACAGCGAACGCACCAACCTCCATGTCGTGCAGACGGTCTGCGATATCCTGGACGAACTGCGCCCCGCCGCCAGTGGACCGCGCCGCCGCTTGATTACCTTCGTGGCGGACCGGCCCGGGCATGACAAGCGCTATGCCATCGACAGCTCTCGCCTCCAGGCAGAACTGGGGTGGCGCCCGCAGGAGAGTTTCGAAACCGGACTGCGCAAAACCGTGCAGTGGTATCTCGCTAACGAATGGTGGTGGCAACCCATCCGCGCCGCCAAGTACCAGGGCGAACGCCTCGGCACCACCAAGTAAAACGCCCAGGAGCTCCTATGCAACGTAAAGGTATCATATTAGCCGGCGGTGCCGGTACGCGGCTCTATCCCGCCACGCAAGTGGTCTGCAAACAGTTGCTGCCGGTGTACGATAAGCCGCTGATCTACTATCCGCTCTCCACCCTGATGCTGGCGGGGATCCGCGAGGTGCTGATCATCTCCACGCCCGAGGCCACGCCGATCTTTCGCGCCCTGTTGGGCGACGGCGCTCAACTCGGCATGCGCCTCTCCTATCAGGTGCAGGAGAAGCCCAACGGACTCGCCCAGGCCTTTGTCCTGGGGCGGGAGTTCATTGGCAACGATCCGGTCTGCCTGATCCTGGGCGACAATGTCTTTTACGGCACCGGCTTCAGCGGCACGCTGGCCGCCGCCAGTGCCCAGCCGGGCGCCACGGTGTTTGGCTACTATGTGCGCGATCCGGAGCGCTACGGCGTGGTGGCGTTCGGTCCCGATGGCCGCGCGACGTCCATTGAGGAGAAGCCGGCCAAGCCGCAATCCAACTATGCGGTGGTGGGGCTCTATTTCTACGACAACGACGTCGTCGAGATTGCGGCCAACCTGCAGCCGTCGGCCCGCGGCGAGTATGAGATCACGGATGTGAATCGCGAATATCTGCGGCGCGGCACGCTCAAGGTGCAGTTGCTGGGGCGCGGCTTTGCCTGGCTGGACACCGGCACGCATGAGGCGCTGGCCGATGCCACGGCCTTCGTCAAGGCGATCGAGGATCGGCAGGGGCTGAAGATCGCCTGCATCGAGGAGATTGCCTGGCGCATGGGGTTCATTGATCGCGAGCAATTGGGGCGCCTGGCGCAGGCCCTGCGCAAATCAACCTATGGCGAATATCTCGCGCGCCTGTTGACTGCGGAAGGGGCGTAACGCCCCGCCCGCCCCACCCTTCGCGAAATCCGCGCCATCCGTAGCTAGCACGCCCCGCCGGCCCCCCCGCTTAACGTCCACCCCCCCCAAAAACCCCCGGGCC
>CAYSHQ010000188.1:0-5027 GCA_964430835.1 uncultured Lentisphaerales bacterium | reverse complement strand
AGCACGTTGAGCATCCCCACGAAGGAGGTCTTGGTGGTCTCGACCGGGTTGCGCTGGTAGTGGATCGGGGAGGCCGGGCAGGCCAGGTTGAAAATAGTGTCGAACTGCCCCCAGAAGGGCTGGGTGACATCATGCAGGATAAAGGTGAAGCGCGGGTTGTCCAGCAGATCGTAGATGTTGGCCTTGGTGCCGGTGAACAGGTTATCCATTACGGTGACTTCATGTCCGCTAGCCAGCAACCGCCGCGCCAAATGTGAGCCGATAAAGCCAGCCCCGCCGGTAATCAAACATTTTTCCCGCATCATGTCAGATTCCTTTCAGAAGTGCGTTCAGCTTGGCACAAATACAGATGCTTGTCGAGGTTGACTTCGGCGCGCGTGTTGTTTACACTGCTGCCTTCTTGCCTCCCCCGGGGGATTAGCTCAGTTGGTTAGAGCACTTGCTTGACATGCAAGGGGTCACAGGTTCGAGTCCTGTATCTCCCACCAGTATCTGTCACGGGGTTGGTGGTGGCACCGGGTCTTGGGGTGCCGATGCGGTGACGGCCGCGTTCTGAGGAGTCTGGCATGAACGAATGTCCCTGTTGTAGCGGTCGTTCCTATGAACAATGCTGTGAGCCGCTGTTGTTGGGTCAAACCCGCGCTGCGACTGCGGAAGCGGTCATGCGGGCCCGCTACACGGCCTATACGTTGGCCGAGATTGATTACCTCTATCAGACGTCCGGACCGCGTGTGCGCCGGGAGTTTGATGCCGAGAGCAGCCGCAAGTGGGCGCAGTCGGCGGAGTGGAAGGGGTTTTCGATCCGGCGGGCGGAGGGCGGCGGGGAGCAGGATACGAGCGGCGTGATTGAGTTCGTAGCGCAGTACCAGATTGACAAATCCGATTTTGAGCATCATGAAATTGCCCAGTTCGGGCGTGTAGACGGTGAATGGCGGTTTGTGGATGGCCAGATGGTGAATCCCCCGCCGGTGCGGCGCGATACGCCCAAGATCGGGCGCAATGACCCGTGCACCTGTGGCAGCGGCAAGAAGTTCAAAAAGTGTTGCGCACAGGCGGCGGCGGAGCCGGCGGATCAGCAGGCGTGATATGATTCGCGCGTTCTTTTTTGATCTGGATGGCACCTTGCTGGATACCGAGGTGCTCTGGGTACAAGCCACGCGGGCCTACTTGCTGGCTCGGCAGGTGCCCTGTTCGCCGGAGGAGGCCATGGCGCTGGTCTATGGGCGCTCCTGGCGTGATATCTATCTGGATATCGAGCAGCGTTTTCCGCAGGTGGCCACCGGTATGGAGCGTGTGGGTGCGGAGCTGCGGGTGGAGTTGCAGCGATTGCGTGCCGCGACCGATGTACGCATTGCCGGGTCTGTGGCGCTGCTGGAGCGTCTGGCAGCGGAACATCCGGTGGCGATTGTGTCCGGTTCGCCGTGCACGGATATTGCCGAGAGCATTACGCTTATGGGGATTGCCGCGCATGTGCGGTTCTTTCTGGGGGCCGAGGATTATGCCCCGGGCAAGCCGGATCCAGCCTGTTTTCTAATGGCGGCGCGGCGGCTGGGCGTGCCCCCTGCCAGCTGCCTCGTTTTTGAAGATTCCGCAGCCGGGGTGCGTGCCGCCAAGAGCGCTGGTATGCACTGCGTAGCTTTGGTGCGCCCGGGTGCGCCAGCTCAGGATGTGGCTGCGGCCGATCTGGTACTCGAGGATTTGGCGCGTTTCGATTTGGAAACTTTCGTGCCCAAGCGGCCGTGAACCGGATTGGTGCCGGTGCTACGCCTTCGTTCCGCTCATGTCTGCCACAACTACCCAACTGCCTCTCTTTACCCCCGAGCAACTAGCGGCCTGGACGTCGGGCGTCTGGGAAGGCTTGCCGGTACCGGTGCAGGGTATTTCCAACCAGGGGCGTAGCATGCCTGCGGGTGGACTCTATGTGGCTATTGCCGGAGAGCGGCTGGATGGGCATGCCTTTGTGGCGCAGGCGGCCGCGCAGGGTGCGGCGGCGGCCATGGTGCGGCGCGACTGGCAGGCGGACGCGCGTGCGACGCAGCGACCGGATGGTTCCGTGTTGCCGCTCTTGCGGGTGGCGGACACGCGGGCGGCGCTGTTGGCCACGGCCGCAGGGTATCGCCGGACCTGGCAGAGCTTGGTGGCCGGTGTCACGGGGAGCGTGGGGAAGACTACGACCAAGGAGATGATCGCGGCATTCTTTCGTGCGGCCGGTTCCACGGCGGCCACGGTGGGTAACTTCAACAACGACATCGGGCTGCCGCTCAGTCTGCTGGCGACGCCGTCCGGTACGCAGCGCGGGATCTTTGAGCTGGGCACCAATCACCCCGGGGAGATCGGTGCGCTGGCGCGCGTGTTGCAACCCGACGCCGCGGCGGTGACTGCGGTGGGGCCGGTGCATATCGAGCATTTTGGCACGGTGGATGCCATTGCCAGTGAAAAGGCGGCGCTGTTGCGCGCCGTGCCGGCGCACGGGTTTGTGGTGTTGGATGCTGACGGGGCGTATTTCGACTATTTCCGGGGGGAGACGGTGGCGCGTGTGGTGTCGGTGTCGCTGGTGCGGACGGATGCGGATTATACGGGGTGCCTGCTGGATGTGGCGTCGGGCTTATGCGAGGTGTGCGAGCGTGCCACCGGGCGCACGGTGCAGTTGCATACCGGGTTGGCCGGGCGGCATCATGGCAGCAATTTACTGCTGGCGGTGGGGATGGCGCGTGGTGCCGGCGTGCCGTGGGAGGTGCTGGACGGCGCCCTGGCGCAGTTGCGACTGCCGCCCATGCGCTGGCAGAAGGACTTTGGCCGGGGGATGACCGTGATCAACGATGCCTACAACGCCAATTCCGTGGCCATGGTGGCGGCGTTGCAGACATTTGCGCAGTTACCGGAGGCGGGGCGGCGCGTGGTGGTGTTAGGGGATATGCTGGAGCTAGGCGCGGTGGAGGAGTCGTTGCATCGTGAGGTCGGGCGTGCGGCGGCGGAAGGTCCCTTTCAGGCGCTGGTGTGCGTGGGCACGCGTGCGGGCTGGATGGCTGATGAGGCCGTGCGCGCGGGCTTTCCGGCGCAGCAGGTTTGGCAGTATCCGGATGCAGCGGCGGCGGCGGCGGAGCAGTCCGTCTGGGCCCGTCCCGGTGATGTCGTGCTGCTGAAGGCCTCCCGCGGCATTGGTTTGGAGCGCGTGGCGGAAGCCTTGCTGGGAAAAACGGTGGCGCATTAAACATGGGAACTGCTATGCATACGAAGCATCCGTTGTATGACCACGCGCGTGTGCTGGTATTGGGCGCGGGGTTGAGCGGCGTGGCAGCGGCGCAATTGCTGCGGGCACGTGGCTGTACGGTGGTGGTGGTGGATGAAGCGCCCGCGGCGCGGCTGACGGGCGTGGCTGCGGAATTGGCCGCCCTGGGTGTGGAGTTGCAGTCCGGCGGGGGCGCGCTGCCGGATGGGGCTTATGATCTGTGTGTAACGAGCCCGGGGATCGCGATGGCGCATCCGTGGCTGGTGGCCTGCCGGGCCCGGCGGCTGCCGGTGATCGCGGAGACGGAACTTGGTTTTGCCTATTGGCCGGCGCGGATTCTGGCAGTGACCGGCAGCAAAGGGAAGAGTTCGCTGGTCAAGCTGTGCGCGGATACGTTGAGCCGCGCCGGGGTACCGGCCGCGCCAGCGGGCAATTACGGCACGCCGCTCAGCCGGTTGGCGGCGCAGGCGCTGGCCGCACCGGGCGATGGCACGGCACCGTTAGCTTGGGCCGTGGTGGAAGTGAGCTCCTTCCAGCTCGAACATCTGCACGATTTCCGGCCGGATGTGGCGATTTTGTTGAATTTGCAGGCGGACCACCTCGATCGGCATGCCACCCTGGCAGAATACCGGGCGCTGAAGCTACGGTTGTTTGCGCGGCAGCAAGCGGGCGATGTGGCACTGTTGCCCGAGGGGGTGTCGGCTGAGGGCGCGGTGCCGGCGATGGCGACACGCCTGACCTTTGGCGTGGGCGCGGGTTGTGACTGGCGCTATGCGCCGCATGCGATTGCCGGCTGGCAGGGCGCGGCGCGCACACCGCGGGCGATCAACCTGACCGGGGCTTGGTTCGATAATCCTGTGCTGGGGCTGGCCGCTGCGGCCGGCGCGGGCGCGCTGGCGGCCTGCGGGCTCACAGACGAGGCGATTACGCGCGGACTGGCAGGGTTTGAGCCGCTGGCGCATCGCATGCAACTTGTGGCGGAGCGCGACGGGGTGCGCTTTGTGGATGACTCCAAAGCCACCAGCCTGGCTGCGGTGGCGGCAGCGCTCCAGATGTTCGAAGGCCCCGTGCGGTTGATTGCCGGTGGACGGCTCAAAGAACATGATCTGGATGGGTTGAAAGAGTTGCTGACAAGCCGCGTGCGGAAAGTGTATCTTATTGGCGAGTGTGCAGGGCGCATGTTCTCTGCGTGGTCCGGCGCGGTTCCTTGCAAGGATTGCGGGACGCTGGACGTGGCGGTAGCCGATGCCGCGCGCGAGGCAGGCACGGGCGAGACAGTGTTGTTGTCGCCCGGATGTGCAAGTTTTGATCAATTCGGAAGTTATCGGGAGCGGGGCGAGCGTTTCACGCGTTTGGTGCGCGAGCGGGATGCTACGTACGGCTCTGTGGTTCAGCAAGGAGTACAGTAAGATGAAGACGGGTGCAGTGGTTCGGTTGCTGGCAGGTGTTCCGGTGATGGCGGGGATCTGCCTGACGCAGGGATGTTCGACGACCAGCAGTAGCAGCAAGCCGGTGGAGATCCAGTTGCCGGTGGTGAGCAACGTGCCGCCAGAAGTGGTAGTGGACGTTAATACGAATGTCGTGAAGGTGGAGTCGGTGCCGACGATGCCGGTGAATGAGTTGCCGAAGGAGAAGGTGGCGTTGAAGAGCCGGCCGGCGCTGACCACCCCGTACAAGGTGAAGTCTGGGGAAGGGGTGCTGGACATTGCCGCGAAGTATGGCAAGCGCTGGCAGGATGTGCTGGCGGTTAACCCCGAGCTCACTCTGAAGAGCCATTTGCGCGTGGGCCAGACGATCC
>CAYSHQ010000187.1:0-5069 GCA_964430835.1 uncultured Lentisphaerales bacterium | reverse complement strand
GAGGTTGGCCAATCTTCCAGTCTTCCATTCTTCCAACTCCCGCAGTTTGAGGGCCGCTCTTCCAGTGTTGCACTGCCGCGCGTTTACGTGTATGGTTAATCCCTTAATTTCGTTGCCTCGGGTGGTACACATGCCCGCGGGCTGGTACAGGTCTGTTCACAGGGGTCGCGTATGCTCAAGAAGGTCAAGGTTGGCACGGGCGCACTCGCGCAGGCGGTGGCAGAGCCGGATTCGGCTTTTCCCATTGTCGGCATTGGTGCTTCGGCGGGCGGTTTGACGGCCATTGAAGCGTTCCTCTCCTCTTTGCCGACCGATACCGAGCCGGAGATGGCCTTTGTGCTGGTGCAGCACCTGGCTCCGGATTGCAAGAGCCTGCTGACCGAGTTGATCCAGCGGCGCACTCGATTGAAGGTTTTCGAGGTGGCGGATGGCATGGAGGTCCGGCCCAACTGCGTCTATGTCGCCCCACCCAACCATGATGTGGCCTTGCTGCACGGCATGCTACAGTTGCTCCCTCCGGTGGCGCCGCACGGGCTGCATTTGCCGGTGGATTTTTTCTTCCGCTCGCTGGCGCTGGATCAGCATGCACAGGCCGTTGGGATCATCCTTTCCGGCACCGCCCATGATGGCACGCTGGGTGTGCGCGCCATCAAGGGGGAGGGTGGCATGGTCATGGCGCAGGAGCCGCAGAGCGCGGAGTACGACGGCATGCCGCGCAGCGCGATCGCCTCCGGCTATGTTGATTTTGTCCTGCCGCCCGCCGAGATGCTGGCGCAACTGCGTGCCTACGTGACCCGGGAGCGCGCGACGCTGCTGTCCGTGGCACGCGAACATACCGTGGGTGCCGAGGACCATATTAAGAAGATCTTCATCCTGGTGCGCGCGCAGACGGGGCATGACTTCTCGCAATACAAACCGAGCACGATCATGCGCCGGATCGAGCGGCGCATGGTAGTCCACCAGATCGAGAAGATCGAGGACTATGTGCGCTATTTGCAGCAGACGCCGACCGAGGTGGCCGCGCTCTTCCAGGACTTCCTGATCGGCGTCACCGCCTTCTTCCGGGACCGGGAGGCCTTCGCCGCCTTGCAGGTGGCGGTGATTGCCCGCCTCGCGGCGCGCAATGCGGCGCATGTGCCGCTGCGCATCTGGGTGCCCGGGTGCTCCACCGGCGAGGAGGCGTATACCATCGCCATGCTGCTGCAGGAGCAGATGGAGCAGCTTCGACAAGCCATCAATGTTCAAATCTTTGCCTCGGATATCGACCGGCGTGCTATCGAACAGGCACGGGCGGGGGTCTATCCGGCCAGTATTGCGGCCGATGTGTCGCCCGAACGACTGAACCGCTTCTTTGCCCGGGAAGCCGGCGATACCTACCGGATCCAGAAGAACCTGCGGGATCTGATCGTCTTCTCCGCGCAGGACCTGACGCATGATCCGCCGTTCTCGCGCATGGACCTGATCAGCTGCCGTAACATCATGATCTACATGGGCGCGCCGTTGCAGAAGCGGCTCATTCCGTTGTTCCGCTATGCGCTGAACCCCGAGGGGTTCCTGTTCCTGGGAACGGCGGAAACCATCGGCGAGTTTACGGACCTCTTTACCGTGGTGGATGGCAAGGCGCGCATCTACCAGCGCAAGGACGTCGTGCGCAGCGTCCGGCATGCGGTGTTGGATTTCCCGACGCTCCCCGGGATACGCCCCGGCGCCGGGGTGGCCGGAGCGGTTGGTTCCGGGCGCAAGCCGGAAAAGGTGCCGCTGCGTGACATTGTGCAGAAGTCCCTGCTCGAACTCTATGCGCCTGCCAGCATTCTGGTGACCGAGCAAGGGGAGGTGCTCTATCTGTACGGTAGTGCCGGGCAGTACCTGGTGCCGGCGGATGGCGAGGCCGCCCTGAATGTCTATAAAATGGCGCGGGAAGATCTGCGCAGCGACCTGACCATTGCCCTGCATCAGGCAGTCACCCGGCGGCAGACCGTTCGCTACCCCAGCAGTATCGCAGTGAAGTCGCGGAACGGGCTTGCCGCGACCATTCAGCTCATGGTGCGTATGCTGCCGACTACGCCGGAGTCCACCCCGCATGCGGCGGGGCTCTTCCTGATTACCTTCGAGGAGAGTGTGTCGCCGTTATTGGCCGTCCCGCTCTTACCGCGCGAAGCCGCCACCGCCGAGGATGCTTCCTGCATTGCCTCCTTGCAACAGGCGCTCCGTGCCAAGGAGGAATATCTCCAGGCCACCAATGAACAACTCGAGACGGTTAACGAGGAGCTCACCTCTTCCAATGAGGAGATGCAATCGCTGAACGAGGAACTGCAGTCCAGCAACGAGGAGTTGGAGACCTCCAAGGAGGAGTTGCAGTCGGTCAACGAGGAGCTGGCCACGGTCAATGCCGAGTTGCAGGCCAAGGTGATGGACCTGACACGGACCAATAACGACATGAACAATCTCCTCTCCGGCACCGAGATTGGGACCATTTTTGTGGACCACAATCTGCAAATTTTGCGCTTTACGCCGGCGGTCACGCAGGTGATCAACCTGATCCCGTCCGACGTGGGGCGGCCGGTGGGGCATATCGTTTCGAACCTGATCGGGTATGAACGGCTGGTGGCGGACGTGCAGGAGGTGCTGAATTCGTTGATGCCTCGCGAGGTGGAAGTACAGGCGAAGAACGATACGCACTATCTACTGCGCATCCGCCCCTATCGTACGCTGGAGAATGTGATTGAAGGCGCGGTGATTACGTTTACGGAGATCACGGTGCTGAAGAAAATGCAAGGGTTGGTGCGCGAGGCCGAGGGGGTGCGGCGCTTGGCCGCCGTGGTGCATGATTCGCACGATGCGGTTTTGATGATGGAGTTGACCGGCCGGATCCTGGCTTGGAACCCGGCCGCGTCGCGTATATATGGGTGGAGCGAGGACGAAGCACTGGCCCGCAGCTTGCCGGATCTTATGCCGCCGGAGCAGCGCGAGGGGGCGCTGGCGATCATTCAGCGGCTGGCCCTGGGTGGCGGCGGCGCACCGGTGCTGAGCGAGCGGCAGGCTAAGGACGGGCGGTTGGTTAAGGTCTGGGTGACCGCCACGTTGCTGAGCAAGGAGTCTGGCGATGCGTATGCCATCGCCACGAGCGAGCGCGAACAGCTATAGGCAGGAGGTGGGGTATGGGGACGCAAGAATCAGATCATAGTACGGATCTGACGGGGAGTGTTTTGCGCCAGGCGGCGGAAAAGCGCTTGCAGGCCCGCATCTACCGGCAGGAACCGGTGGCGCCTGCGGATATGATGAACCTGATCCACGAGCTGCAGGTGCACCAGATTGAGCTGGAAATGCAGAACGAGGAGTTGAAGCGGGTGCGGGATGAACTGGCCCACGCGCGCGAGATCTACTTCGACCTCTACAATCTGGCGCCGGTCGGCTACTTCACCATTACGGAGGCCGGCCTCATCCAGGAAGTGAACATGACGGGCGCCACCCTGCTGGGACTGACGCGCTTGGAGCTGCTACGGCAGCGAATGTCGCGCTTTATTGCCTCCGAGGACCAGGACGTCTACTACCACCATCGTAAGGCGCTCTTTGAGACGAAGACGCCGCAGGAGTGTGAGCTGCGGTTGCGGCAGAAGGACGGCCGCTTGCTCTGGGCGCATTTGGTTGGTGCGCTGGCACAGGATGCGGCCGGGGGTATGCTCTGCCGCGTGACCATGCCCGATATTACGGGGCGCAAACAGGCCGAGGATCGTGCCAAAGATCTGCAGGCCAAGGTGGAGCGCGGGGCTCGCATGGAGTCGCTCGGGGTGCTGGCCGGGGGCGTGGCGCATGACCTGAACAACATCCTGGGGCCGCTGGTGGCCATGCCGGAACTGGTGGAAGCGTATCTGCAGCGTTGTGGCAATCCGGCGGACCCGGAACATGCGGCCACGCTCAAGACCTTGCAGATGATGACCGGCGCGGCGTTACGGGCCAGTGGGGTGGTCTCCGACCTGATGGTGATGTGCCGCCGGGGGCTCTACGAGAAGACGCTGGTGGATCTGAATCAGATGATCGAGCAGTTGCTGGCGACCAAGCAGGTCCAGGTGCTGCAGGCCCGCCGGCCGCAGGTCCAGATCATCCGGCAGTTGGCGGCCGCGCAGTTGGTGGCTCTGGGTTCGGAGGCGCGGCTGTCGCGCGTGCTGACCAATCTGCTGGGGAATGCCGTGGATGCGATCTATCAGGCCGGGGTGGTGACGATCCGCACCGACCGACGCGTGCTCTCCGTCCCACACCAGGGGTACGAGCGTGTGCCGCCCGGCGATTATGTCCTGCTGGAGGTCTCTGATACCGGCTGTGGCATGAGCCCGCAAACCATGATGCGGATCTTTGAGCCGTTCTTTACTACCAAGCAGACAGGGGAACGCTGCGGGTGCGGGTTGGGGCTCTCGGTGGTGCACGGGTTGGTGAAGGATCATGAGGGGTTCCTCGATGTGCAAAGCGCGCCGGGCGTCGGTACAACTTTTGGCATCTATCTACCGGCGGCCGTGACGGTGGCGGCGCCGGTTACGAAGGATCCGCACCTGCCGCGCGGCACGGAGCGGATCCTGGCGGTGGATGATGACGCCGGCCAGCGCTTCGTGGTGCAGCAGCAGTTGGAGAAGCTGGGGTATGCTGTGACCGTGGTGACGAACACCCAGGAAGCGGTAGAAGTCTTTACGGTCGCGGCCGCCGCCGGCCAGCCGGCGCCGGTGGAGTTGCTGCTGACCGATATGAGCGGCGAGGGTCTGGACGGGCTGGAAATCAGCCGACGTGTCCGCAAACTCTATCCGGAGCAGAAGATCGTCGTGATGAGTGGGCATTCGCCCGACGATTACGAGACCCAGATGAAAACCATTGGCTTCTCCTGGCTCGGCAAACCCTTTACCCGCCTGACCTTGGCGCGAGCCATCCAGCAGGCGCTGCATGGGGGCGCAGAGGGGTGAGGGAGGGTTCTTGGTTCCCGGTTCTTGGTTCGTTGTGCTTGGTTCAGGGGGCAGGGGCCAGGGCTCAGGGTTCAGGTGCCTCGATTGGTTCAAGGTGGGAGGGCGAACCTCCCGGTGAGCCGC
>CAYSHQ010000186.1:692-5143 GCA_964430835.1 uncultured Lentisphaerales bacterium | reverse complement strand
CGCGGTTATCTCATTCATCCAAGCATCCACCCCCCCAATCTTCCGCAGTTCAGGGCCCGTTCCGCTCAGGTTTCAGGCTGGATTAAAATCCAGTTGGTTGCGGTTTTGACAAGCTGGACACTTGTGGGGTTTTCTGCGCGAACTCCGTGTTTGACAATGGCGGGGCGCTGGCACACGATAGGGCCCTTTCAGGAAGGGGAAAGTCGCGTATGTTGTGGCTGATATCATCGGAGCGGTTCGTCTTGCGGCTGGCGTTGGCAGCGGTGCTGGGCTTAGGACTGGTCTTATACGCCGCCAATCTCTGGTTTGGCCTGCTGAATCAGGATGAAGGGTGGTATCTCTACGCGGCCCTCGAGCGTGCCCGCGGACACCTGCCATACCGCGACTTCTTCTTTACGCAAGGGCCGGTGCTGCCTGCTCTCTACGGTTGGTGCGCCCCTTTGTGGGCACCGTTTGGGGTGGCCGGTGGACGGGCGCTGACGGCACTGCTGGGGTTGACGGGCGGTCTCCTGGCCGCATGGCTGGCGGCGCGCGCTGTGGCACGGGGAGAACGGCTGGCCGCCGCGATTCTGACGCTGTCGTTCACGGTGGGCAGCTTGTATCACAGCTACTTTACGACCATCCCCAAGACGTACGCGTTGGCGGCGTGCCTGCTGCTGGGAGGGTATCTGGTGCTACTGGCGGCGGGCCGTCCCACGCGCGCCTGGCTGGCCGCCGTGGCGGGGGTGCTGCTGGCAGGGGCAGCTGGCACACGTTTGTCGCTGGGGGCGTTGTTGGCGGTCACCGGGTGCTGGCTTTTGTGGCAGCGGCGTACCCTCGGGTGGGCCTGGTTCTGGTTTGGCTTGGGCGGTGTCGTGGGGCTGGCGCTGATTTATGGCCCGAGCCTGTTGACGGCGCGCGAGCAGTTCCTCTTTGCCAATAGTTTCCACACGGCGCGGGAAGGCGGGCGGGACCTGATCTTTATGGCAGGCTCGTTGGCGCGCTGCCTGCGTGGCTATTTGCCGCTGGCCCTCTTTGGGGTCGCGCTGGTGGCCTGGCAGCTCTGGTCACCCCGGCGCGCGGCAGAAGCGGGGGGGGTGAACTCGCCCAACTGGAGTGTGCTCTGGCTGCTCTCCTTCGCCACAGTCTTTGTAATGCAACTGCTGAGCCCGTACCCGTACGATGATTACCAGGTGCCGATTATGCCGCTGCTAGCCGCCGGTGTGGCCGTCGGCGCGGTACGTGCCACGGCCGCGGCGTTGCGCCCTGCGCTGGTCTGGGTGGCCGTAGCAACAGCCGGCATAGCTGCCATCGCTTCGCCCATTAACCAGGAGTGGTTCCTGCTGCGGCAGGATCGCTTCTGGGTGGTAAAACGTTCGCCCTCCGACCTGGCCAAGCTGCGGCAGGTGGGGCGTATGATCCGCGAGAACCTGCCAGCGGAGCGGCTGCTTCTGACTCAGGATACGTACCTGGCGGTGGAGGCGCAGCGCCGGGTGCCGGCCGGCTTTGAGATGGGCCCCTTCGGTTACTTCCCGGAGTTGGATGACGCCAAGGCCGCGCGGTGTCATGTGTTGAATCGCACCGGTATGTTGCGCGCGCTGCGTCAGACCGACGCCCCCGTGGCGGCCTTCAGCGGCTATGCACTGGCCATCGGTGCGCCGGCCATGCGTGAGCTTTCTCCCGCTGAGCAGGCGGAGTTGTGGCAGGTGGTGGCGGGCCGCTATGACCGCGTGGAGGAGATACCGGACTTCGGGCAGGGGGCGACACGTCTGGGTCTGTGGCACGTACGACCAGAGAGCCCCCGATGAAGGAAACTTCGCATGTAACCCTGACGCACCGCATCCTGCGCGCCGGACTGGCCGTGGCGATCGCCCACGTGTTGTTCAAGTTGGCTGGTCTGGTGCAGGCCAAGGCCATGGGGCACTACCTCTCCGCACAGGAGTTTGATGTCCTGGCCTTTGCCTTCGAGAACTGCATCTTTGGTCTCTTTCTGATTGGCGAGGAGGTCATCGGTCCGGCGGTCATGCCGGTCTTCATGCGGCAGTTGGATCAGGAAGGGGAGGCCAAGGCTTGGCGTTTTGCCAACACCTTGCTGACCTGTCAGGTGCTGTTGTTGCTGCCGCTGATTGCCGTCCTGCTGCTTTGGCCGGAAGTGCTGGTTCGGCTCTGCACGCAGTGGACGCCGGCAAAGAAGCCGGAGCTGGTCGCCATGGCCAACCAATATGTGCGCGCCCTGGCCCCTGCGCTGGTCGGTCTATCGCTCGGCTCCACCACCTATGTGCTGCTGAACGGGCATAAGCGCTTCTTCCTGGCGGCGTTTGGTGATGCGGTCTGGAAGTTCGCGGCCGTGGGCGGCATGCTGGGGGCGGTCGTCTTTGCCGGTGGTGGTATGGCCGGCAAGGGGCTGGTGCTGGGGTTGCTGCTGGGGAGCGTGCTGAAGGTCGCCACGCATCTGGTGGGGCTGCGCGACAAGCTGCACTTCATTCGGCCGTGCCTGGCCGTTAACGACCCAGCCTTCCGGCGCATGCTGTGGTTGGCGGTGCCGCTGCTCGCCGGGATTCTCGTGGCCAAGGTGCGGGACCTTTTTAACAATGTCTATGTGCCGAGCGGCTGCGACACCGCTGGCCTGATCCAGGCCCTCTCCATGGGGAAGAAGCTGCAGGGGACCATCAGCTTCCTCGTGCCGTATGCCTTCTCGATTGCGGTCTTTCCGTTCTTCTGTGAACTGGTGGATCGTAACGACCAGCAGCGCCTGGGGCAGGTGATTACGCGCTCCGGACGCCTGCTGCTGGCCTGTTTCCTGCCGCTGGTGGCCGTACTGGCGGTGCTGGCGTACCCGCTGACGTCGCTGCTCTTTGCCGGTGGCCATTTTGATGCGCTGGCGGTAGAACGCACGTCCGTCGCTATGGCTTGCTGTACGCTGGTGCTGCCAGCTACGGCGGTCGAGATGCTGGTCATGCAGGCTTTTTTTGCCCATCGGCGCATGGTGGCGGTGACCGTGGTGGGCATTCTCTTCTCCCTGCTCAGCATGGTGATCAGTTGGCTGGGGTTCCGGTGGTGTAGCGATAACAGTCTGCTGTTGATCGGCGTGATTGCGGGCGGCTTCACGGTGTCGCGCGCCCTGAAGAGCTTCGTGCTGGTGGAGATGCTGCGCTCTTCCACGCCGCAGGCTTTCCCGGTACGCGAGACGCTGTCCTTCCTGGTGCGTGTGAGCGCCTGTGCGCTCTTGATGGCAGGTGCGGCCTGGCTGGCCGTGTGGTTGGTGCCGGCGGTGACGAGTGGGGGCAGGCACGGCCGGATCTTGGACCTGTTGCGGTTGGGCGGCGGCGCCGCCGCCGCCGCGATCGTTGGCCTGGCGGCGACGCGACTACTGCGCATTCGCGAACCGTACGAGATGGTACAATGGGCACTGAACAAGCTGCGCAAGCGGCGTGCGGGCAACGCGAAAGGCGCGTAACCGAGCCATGTTCAAGCGGGAGCCAGCACATGGGCGCGATGCGGAGAGCCGTTTCGCCTGGCTCCTGGCCGGTCTAGGTTTGCTGGCTCTCGTACTGGCCCTTCTGCCGGCCGGTTGGGCGCCGCGCTGTTTCCTGCATACTTGGACTGGGCTACCCTGTTGCACCTGTGGCGGGACGCGTGCTTTGCGCGCGTTGCTGGCCGGTCAGGTTAGCACGGCTTTCCACCTGCAGCCGCTGCTGTCGGCCCTGGCGTGCGCGGCCGTCGCCTGGCTGCTCTATGCGGTATCCGGTCCACTGTTCGGCTTGCGGCGTATCCGGATGGTATTGACCCGGCGTGGTAAACTGTGGCTGCTGGCGCTCCTGCTGGCGCTGGTGGCGCTCAATTGGGCCTATCTGCTGGCAGTTAGACGGTGATTTTGTGATTTATGTGCCGTTGTGGCCAACATGAATGGTCTGCACTGATCCTGCCGAATGGTCGCCGCACTCCACACCTGCCGCGCGGATGGAGTTTGTCTGGGTGCCCGCCTTGAAGATCTGGGTGGGGAAGTATGAGGTGACCAACGGCGAGTACCGTAAGAAAGAGGCGGAGCACGACAGCAAGGAGTATCAAGGGATTGGTCTCAATGGCGACCGTCAGCTCGTGGTGTACATAAACTTTGATGACGCCAAGGCCTATGCCGCCTGGCTGACGCAATGCGAGCAGGCGCAGTTGGACGGAATGCGGTACCGTGTAATCGCAGAGCAAGAGTGGCAGACCGCTGCACAGTGTGGCGACGGGCGCGAGTATCCATGGGGCGCTGGTATTCCGCCGAAATATGGGAACTATCATGGTGCTGAGGGACCAGGATCGTGGGGTAAAATCGACGGCTATAATGATGGGTTCGCGGTGACATGTCCGGTGGAAAAGAGTGGCAAGAACGATTGGGGGATTTACGGACTTGGCGGCAACGTATGGGAGTGGTGCGCGGCGGATGTGTCCGGCGGGGAGTTCGGTGCGTGGCGCGGGGCGTCGTG
>CAYSHQ010000186.1:0-682 GCA_964430835.1 uncultured Lentisphaerales bacterium | reverse complement strand
GGGGGAGTGCGGCGCTGCGATTCTGTTGGGCGGGGCGTTCGGGGGGTACGGGGGTGGAGCCCCCGGCTTGAGGCGCGGCTAGCAGGTAACGGATAGCCGACGTATCGGCGTGCGGTGACAACCGTATGGCGGCACCGCTTTCGCAGTTGCACCCATCTGTCACCAAAGCGCCGTCGCGCGGTATACCCTGCGCCGCGGGTTCAGGGTGCAGGTGCATGAACCACGCTTGGGAGGTAGGGCGGGGCCGCCGGACCCGCCGTAACCGCCGGCAGGTAACGGGAAGGCACTCTGCCGCGCAGGCAAAAAAACCGCAACGTTGCGGTTTTTTTAAGCCGGTTCCCGGCGTTCTGTATCGCATGAACGGTTCACCGCGAGAGAATAACAGGCCCGGTCGGATGGCTCGCGCGGGGGCGCGATTTGCCAGTTTGCGCCACCTTTGTTAATCTATGCGGGTGTTGGCTTCCCTTTTTTAGGAGCATAGCTATGCCGAGATTTTTTAATGTAGCCGGGCCGTGCGTGCCGGAGGAGCACTATCTGGTGCCAGCGCTGGCGCGTTTGCCGCAGATCCCCGGGCTGATCGCCCAGAAACAGTTCTTTGTGATCCATGCGGCGCGGCAGTCTGGCAAGACCACGCTGCTCAATGCGCTGGAAAAGGAGTTGAATGCCGCCTGGACGCATGTTG
>CAYSHQ010000185.1:0-5162 GCA_964430835.1 uncultured Lentisphaerales bacterium | reverse complement strand
CAGACTGAGCATCCCCGCGCCAATCCCGCCCATGGGGAAGGCTACGCGATTCAACTTCTCCCCGCTGCGGGTGCTACCTGTAGCGGACCGACCAGACCGGCGCTGCTGCACATTCCTCATGGGCTTTGGTTCCTTGCTAATTATCCCAAAAACACGTACGATACCGTAACCAGCATGCGACTGTCACTACCGAACCTCAACCGGCAACAGCTGCCCTAGACAGCAGGCCGGGGACGACCAGAGGGATGTTGACATAGAACGCGCCCAGCCCCATGATCGCACCATGACATGCACACGCAGAGAGGTACCAACCGGACACCCCCGTATCGGGCTCGCGCTGGGGAGCGGCGGCGCACGGGGCTGGGCGCATCTGGGCGTCCTGACACGCCTTCAGGAGCTGCAAATTCCCATCCACTGCGTGGCGGGCACCAGCATCGGTGCGGTCATGGGAGCTGCCTATGCTGCCAACCGGCTGCCGGTCCTGGAAGAGCTCACGCGGCAGCTCGACTGGCGGCGTGTGGCGAAGCTGCTGCTGGAAGGATCCTTCCCCAGCCGCACCGGACTGCTCTCCGGCAAGTGGATCATGCAGTTGCTGCAGGCGGCACTCGGTGTGCGTCGTATCGAGGATCTACCCATCCCCTATGCGGCCGTGGCCGCCAACCTACAGACCGGGGAGCCTGCGATCTTCTCACAAGGCGACCTGATCGAGGCCATCCGCGCCAGCATCGCGATTCCCGGCATCTTTACCCCGGCTCACCGCAACGACCAATACCTCGTAGATGGCGGCACCATCAACCCCCTGCCCATCGAGGTGGTCCGCGCCTTGGGGGCGGACATCGTCATTGCCGTGGATGTCAATCTCGGCCGGGGGCAAGGACGCCCACAAGACCCGCAGTCGCCGCCACGCATAGATCCCGCCTCCAGCCGTATAGCGGCGGACATCCTCGCCCAGCTCGGCGATCCGCACCCCGTGCAGGGTGCCTTGGCAGAATCCATGCATCGCTGGTTTGCACGGGAAAATTCCGACCTCTCAATCTTTGACGTCCTGACGCGTTCGGCCCGGATTGCCGAGAACCAGAGCAGTCGCACCCTGCTGCAGCTCCACCCGCCCACGCTGCTCATCCAGCCCGCCGTCGGCGACATCGAAACACTGGGATTTCAATGCGCCCTAGCTGCTGTGGCAGCCGGCCGCCAAGCCGCAGACGCCTGCCAGGAGCAACTTCGCTCCCTGTGCCATCAATGCGCGGCCAGCCAATCCGGCCCAACCCCTATTTCGACTTCCAGCGGCACACCCAGATCCATGGCGTGAACCATCCCCTGCTGCACGATCTCGCGCACCTGCCCCTCTTCCGTGCGCGGCACATCAAAGAGTAATTCGTCGTGCACCTGCAACACCATACGAGTATGCAGCCGCCGCGTGCACAACTCCTGATGAATACGCACCATGGCCAGCTTGATCAGATCCGCGGCGGTTCCCTGGACGGGCGTGTTGATGGCGTTGCGCTCGGCCGCTTGGCGCGCCGTGGCGTTCCGGGACTGGATATCGCGCAGATAGCGGCGGCGGCCCAGTGCGGTACGCACATAGCCATGCTCGCGGGCGAAAGCAATCGTCTTATCCATATATTCCTTCACCCCGGGGTACTGGGCAAAGTACGCCTCGATCAACTCCGCCGCCTGCGACCGCGGAACCCCCAGCCGCTGCGCCAGACCGAAGGCAGAAATGCCATAGATAATGCCGAAGTTGACCATCTTGCAGCGTGAACGCATCTCCGAGGTGACCTCCGCCGCCGACACGCGGTACACGCGCACAGCCGTCTCGGTATGGATATCGGCCCCGCGGGCAAACGCCGCGCGCATCCCGGCATCACCACTGAGCGCCGCCATCACCCGCAGTTCGATCTGCGAATAGTCGGCGGCCAGCAGGACATGCTCGGCATCCCGCGCCACAAACGCCGCGCGGATGCGTCGGCCGCGCTCGGTGCGGATCGGGATATTCTGCAGGTTGGGATGGGATGATGAGAGGCGACCGGTCTCGGTCAGCGCTTGGCTGAAGCTGGTATGAATACGCCCGGTCACAGGATCCACGCAATCGGGCAGCTTATCCACATAGGTGGACTTCAGTTTGCTGCACGCGCGGTGATCGAGAATCAAGTCAATAATCGGGTGGCGCCCCGCCAGCTTCTGCAGGGTCTCTTCATCGGTCGCATATTGCCCGGACGCCGTACGCTTGGCATCGGGATCGAGTTTCATCTGGCCAAACAGCAGCTCCCCCATCTGCTTGGGAGAGGCCAGATTCAGCGCCGAGCCGCCCGCCAGTTCTCGGATGCGCAGCTCCAGGGCGAGCAGTTCGCGTTCGAGATCGCGCGCATAGGTATGCAGCACGGACGTGTTGATCCGGATCCCCTCCTCCTCCATGTCCGCCAACACCGTCACCAGCGGCTCCTCACACGCATGCAGCGCGCGTTCTCCGCCATTGCCCACGATCTCGGGCAGAAGCCTCCGGTACAACTGAAGTGCGACATCGGCATCTTCGGCCGCATAGTCGCAAATCTGTGCGGGTGTCAGGTCCGCCATATTCTTCTGCGCCGGCCCCTTGGGGCCGATCACTTGTTCCGTGGTAATCTTGTCATAATCAAGGAACATCCGCGCCAGATGATCAATCCCGTGGCGTTCCGCCGCGTCGTAGACATAATGCGCGAGCATACTGTCATGCACCGGGGCGGCGATCGAAAGGCCGTGGTGCCGCAACACGGTAAGATCGAACTTCAGATTATGCGCGATCTTCCCCGCCTGCGGGTTGGCAAAGAGCGGGGCAAACTGCGCCAGCAGCGCGCGTCGCGCCTCGGGATCCTCCGGCACCGGCACATACCAGGCACGCCCGGGCGCTGTGGCAAAAGAGAGACCCACCAGCCGATCATGGCGTGGATCCAGACCCGTGGTCTCCGTATCGAACGCCCATTCACTGGCCTCCGATAAGTCCCGCAGCAACGCAGCCAAATCACCCGCGGAGGTCACACAGGCATAGTCATGGGAGGTGTCACGGATCGTGTGGAAATTCTTCCCGGGCGCCTCCGATGCGACCGCCTCGCCCAGCAGGCGCCAGCCAAACTTCACCATCTCGTACTTCGCAAGCACCGCACGCAGGCGCTCCCGGTCCGGTTCCTGACGGCGCAGATCATCGCACGAGACGCTCAAGGGGACATCGCGTCGGATGGTAGCCAGATGTCGGCTGAGCAGGGCTTGCTCGCGGCCGTTCGCCACACGTTCCGCCATTTTTCCCTTCAACTCTGCAGCATGTTCCAGCACCGCCTCCAGTGACCCATACTGCTGTAGCAGGGCCGTGGCCGTCTTCTCCCCCACGCCATCCACGCCAGGGATATTATCTGAGGCATCGCCCGCCAGACCGAGGAAGTCCACCATGCGGGCCGGCTCGGTTATCGACCAGTCCCTGCACACATCGGCCTCGCGCAAGATCTCCAGCGGCGCGGCCCCTTTGCCGGGACGGCAGAGCACCGTGTTGCCATCCACCAATTGAGCCACATCCTTGTCCGGCGTCATCAGCCAGGTTTCCAGATGGGACGCACGCGCCACGTGGGCCAGCGAGCCCATGAGATCATCCGCCTCAAAACCATCTACGCGCAGGCTCGGGATGCGCAACGCGTCGGCCAGTTCCATCGCCATGGGGATGGCCGCTACCAGGTCTTCCGGCGCCTTCTGCCGCTGCGCCTTGTAGGCAGGGTACTCCAGATGCCGAAACGTGGGCGTGGTGGAATCCAGCACCAGCGCCAAGTGGGTGGGCTGATACTCGTCCAAAATCGAAAAGAGGATTGAGGCAAACCCCTGCAGCGCCGAGGTGTTAAGCCCGGTGCTCGTCAGCCGTGGATTGCGCAGGAAGACAAAGTGCCCCCGGTAGAGCAACGGCATGACATCAATCACAAACAGACGTGCGAGCGAATCCGCCATAGAAACCTCCCCGCGCTACGCTGGAAACAGAAGCGCCCCGGCCGGGATCGGTCGGGGCGCCCGAGATCTGCCCTGAGGGGCTAGGTCGCCTTACTCGCGCGACTTATTCTTGGCCTCATTGACGCGCAACTTGCGCCCCATGAGATCCTTGTCGTGCAACCCCTTGATGGCCGCCTCGGCTTCGGGCCGGTTCGGCATTTCGACAAACCCGAACCCTTTGGACTTGTGATTGAACCGGTTCTCGATGACGCGGGCGGACTTGACCGAACCGTAGCGTTCAAACTCCTTGCGGAGCTGAGCGTCATTCATGTCGTAGCTCAGGTTACCCACATAGATCTCGACACAGTCGCCACTGCCACCACCGCCGCCACCACAACTGGAACGATGACGCGGACGCCAGCGCAACCAGCGTCCGGCGATCAGGCCGACCACCAGGCCGGCCAGCGCCGCCCACGGCAAGCCAGATTCTTTGAAGAAATCAGTAATCGCAATCAAAACCGTATCCAAGGAAACCTCCCTTACAGGTTGCTATTCAAGTTACCGCAATTGCCAAGTGCGCAGCCATTACTCAGCGACCACCGGTCGCCGGGTAGCACCGCAGGTCCGGACAGAACGGGTCCGAACACTGCCATGCCTCAGCGCGTCTCGAGGAACCCCTCTAGTTTGCGCAATCGCGTGGGGTGACGCAGCTTCCGCAATGCCTTGGCCTCGATCTGGCGAATGCGTTCCCGCGTCACATTGAACTGCTTACCGACTTCCTCCAGGGTCCGCGAATAGCCATCGGTCAGGCCGAACCGGAAGTCCAGCACCTGCCGTTCGCGATCAGTCAAAGTCGTCAGCACTTCCTGAAGCCTCTCCTTCAGCATGCTATAGGCGGTCATCTCCGACGGATTTTCCGCTGTCTTGTCCTCAATGAAGTCGCCGAAGTGTGCGTCATCGCCATCGCCCACCGGGCTCTGCAGCGAAATCGGCTGCTGAGCCATGCGATAGACGGCGCGTACGCGCTCCACCGGGATATCCATCTCCTCGGCGGACTCTTCGGGGGTCGGCTCGCGGCCCAATTCCTGCACCAGTTTCTTCTGCACACGCAGCAACTTGTTGATCGTCTCGATCATGTGCACAGGAATACGGATGGTGCGCGCCTGGTCCGCAATGGCGCGCGTCGCCGCCTGCCGGATCCACCAGGTGGCATACGTGCT
>CAYSHQ010000184.1:0-5174 GCA_964430835.1 uncultured Lentisphaerales bacterium | reverse complement strand
AGGATGGTAGGGGCATCGGGGAGTAGTGCGTTGGCGCTCAGGAGCAGTTCGAGCGACTCCTCCCAGCGCTGCTGTCGGAAGCGCACCCATCCCAGTGTGTCGAGGTAGGCGCCGTTGCGGGGGGCCAGACGCACCGCCAGTTGTGCCCAGTGCGCGGCTTCCTCCATCCGGATATTGCCCACGGCCCAGAGATAGGCCAGGTAGTTCATGATGAGATGCGCGCGGGGGTGGTGGCGCAACGCTTCCAGGAAGAGTTCGGCGGCGTCGCTCGGGTGCCCCAGTTCGTCGAGCGTGGAGCCCTGTAGGAGATAGAAGTCCGGGGTTGGGGTCCGTTGCTGTGTACGCATGGCCGTGCGGGTCCGGGTGAGGGCGATGGCGGCATTGGTGCGATCTTGCGCGGCGAGGTGCAGGGTGGCCAGCGTGAGCAGGCCGGGTACATCCGTGTCGGCGGTGCCGGTACGTTGCGCCTGGGCGGTGATAGCGGCGGCGCCGTTGGCCTGGTAGAGGATGCGCGCCAAGCTGGTCACCGCGCGGATATGCTGCGGGTTTTGCGCTAGCGTCTCCTGTAAGGCCTGGATGGCCAGGTTGGTTTGGCCGGCCGCCAGCGCGACTTCGCCGTACAGGAAACGCAGTTCGATGCGCTGCGTGGTGTTGGTGGCGATTTCGCAGGCCAGTGCGAGGCAGGGGAGGGCGCGTGGGGCCGCCTGCGTCCGGCGGTAGAGTTGGATCGCCCAGTAGGTCGGCAGATTACACGTGTCCTGAGATGGCTTTCCGCGGTGCAAGCGCCGCATGAATTTGACGGCCTCCTCGTCGCGCAGCGCCGCAAACAGGACGCGAATACGCGCCGAGGCCAGGGTCAGATCGTCCGGTTGCAGGCGATAGGCGGCTTCGTACGCGCGGGCGGCTCGCGTAAAATCGTCACTCATTTCCGCGAGGCGGGCCAGATCGGTGAGGGCAGACAGATCCTGCGGATGTTTTCGGCAGAAAGCATCCAGTTGGTCCAGCGCTTCGCGGGTCCGGTTGGTTTGTAGGAGGCGCAGGAGCAGGGCGTCCAACGGTGGACGGCTGTCCGGATCAAGACGGTGGGCGGCGGCAAACGCCTGCTCGGCATCGTTCGTCCGGGTGCGATCGGCTTCCAGCAGCAGCCCGTTCACATAATGGGCAAACGCCTGTGCCTGCTGGTTGTTCCGTAGCTGTTCCCGCTGTGCGCCCCGGTTCCCGGTGGCGCAACCAAGCAAGAAAAGCGAAACCAGACCGGCCAGAGCCAGTCTGGTACGCACACGCAAGACCCTGCGGCACGTGGGGCCGCCTGGCGATTTGCGTCCAAAATGTAGACGAGCCCGCATAGCGGATGCTGCGCCTGTTCCGGCGGCCAAGAAGAGAGCCGCCGGGCGTATCGCCCCATGTGAGGCTACTTATTCTTGTGGCGATTCGCCTTCAGGCGCTTCTTGTACTTGTGTTTTGACATCTTCTGGCGGCGTTTCTTCTTGATCGATCCCACGGTTCTTCTCCTCTACGTCTAGGTGTTGTGCCCGCTGGGCGGACTTACAGCACCACCTTGTTCAACGGCAACTCAATAATACCTTCCGCACCGGCCTTGCGCAACTGCGGAACGATTTCGCGCACCACGCGTTCCTCCACCACGGATTCCACCGCATGCCAGCTGGCATCATTGAGCGGGCTGACGGTGGGGGTGTGGAGGGCCGGCAGAATGGCGATCACAGCCTTGAGGTTGTTGGCTGCTACATTCATCTTGATCAGGACACGAGTTTCGGCGGCCAGCGCACCGGCCAGCAGCAGCGCGATCTGCTCCACCTTGGCGCGCTTGGCGGGATCCTGCCAGGCCTGCTTGTTCATGATCAGGCGGGTGGTCGATTCCAGCACGACATCCATGATGCGCAGATTATTAGCGCGCAGCGACGAACCGGTCTCGGTCAATTCGACAATGGCATCCACCAGTTCTGGCGCCTTGACTTCGGTGGCGCCCCAGGAGAACTCCACCTCAGCCGTGACCTTGTGCTGGGCCAGATAGCGTTTGGTGAGTCCGACGGCTTCCGTAGCGATGCGCTTGCCGTTCAGGTCTTGCACGGTCTTGATCGGGGAGTCGGTCGGCACGGCGACGACCCAGCGTACCGGGCGTAGCCCCTGCTTGGCGTAGAGCAGTTCGGCCACTTCCACGACGTCGGAGTGGTTCTCGTAGATCCAGTCGTAGCCGGTGATGCCGGCATCCAGGACGCCGAGTTCCACGTAGCGGCTGATCTCTTGGGCCCGGATGAGTCGGCACTGCAGGTTCGGGTCATCCACGCTCGGAATATAAGAACGGGAGCCGACTTGCAGGGTAAAACCAGCCTTCTTCATCATGTTGAAGGTGGCTTCCTGCAGGCTGCCTTTGGGTAATCCGAGTATGAGTGGCATGCGGCGATTCTCCGTTTGTGAAAAGAAGTGGGCCACTATAGCAGGTTGTTCCGGGGGAGGCAAACCGGGAGTGTGAAACATTTTTTGGAGGGGCGGCCCCCCGTACCTGGGCGTGCGCGTTCAGCGAAAGCTGGCTGCTTTCAGTTGCCGCGTGTGGTGGCGGAGGCGTAGAATAGTAAACGTGGCATCTGGCGCAACGCGGTGGAAGATCTATGCATCGTTGGATTGATGCGATAGAGGCGGAGCTGCCTTCCTGGGATGGGTTCGTGGTGCCGGGGGGGTGCCGGGCCGCTGCGGCCGGGCACATCGCACGTAGCGTCTGCCGCCGGGTGGAACGGGATCTGGTCACGCTGGTGCGGCAGACGGATGCTGACGGGGGGGGCGTGTTGCTGGCTTCCGTCATGTATGTGAATCGGCTGGCGGATTTTCTGTTTGTGCTGGCGCGATTCTGTAATCGCCTGGCGAATGTGGACGAGTGGCGCGTGGGGAACGGGGACGGGGGCGATCGCAAAGCGGGGGTGTGATGACGCAAACAACCAATGCGGGCGCCGTGCGGTGCCCGATTTGTCCCAAGATGTGTCTGCTGCAACCGGGCGAGCGCGGTGATTGCCGGATCCGGGTGAACCGCGAGGGCCGGGTGCAGTGTCTGACGTATGGGCGACCGTGCTCGCTGGCCGTGGATCCGATTGAGAAGAAGCCCTTCTTTCATTACCTGCCCGGGTCGAAGATCTTCTCGCTGGCGACCGTGGGGTGCAATCTGCACTGTCAAAACTGCCAGAACTGGGAGATCTCGCAGGCGCGCCCCGAGGAGGCGCCGGCGCATGACTTGCCACCGGCGCAGGTGCCGGTCCTGGTCCGGCAGCAGGGGTGTGCCGCCGTGGCCTACACGTATACCGAGCCGCTGGTCTGCTTTGAGTATACCTACGACTGCGCCCGCGCCTGCCGGGAGGCCGGATTGCGCAATGCCATCGTCACGGCGGGCTACATCAATCCGGAGCCCTTGCGGCAGCTTTGCCGGGTACTGGATGCCGTCACGCTGGACATCAAGGCC
The DNA here is from genome assembly GCA_964430835.1 of uncultured Lentisphaerales bacterium. Taxonomy (GTDB): domain Bacteria; phylum Verrucomicrobiota; class Kiritimatiellia; order RFP12; family CAIWXQ01; genus CAIWXQ01. The sequence continues at coordinate 1,708 of CAYSHQ010000184.1, read as the reverse complement.
ATGTCGGATTCGTTCTACCGGGAGGTTTGCGGGGCTTCGCTGGCGCCGGTGTTGCGCACGATCGAGCTTCTGCACGCCGAGGGGGTCTACCTGGAGCTGAGCAATTTGTTGATTCCGACGCGTAATGACTCGGATGAGCAGGTGCGGGAGCTCTGTCGCTGGGTGGTGGCGCACGTGGGGGCGGAAACGCCGTTTCATTTTTTGCGCTTCTTTCCGCTGCATCGCATGGCCGAGCTGCCGCCGACGCCGGTGGCGACGCTGGTGCGGGCGCGTGAGATCGCCCAGGCCGAGGGGCTGCGCCATGTGTATGTGGGGAATCTCGATCTGCCCGGCGGGGAAGACACCGCGTGTGCCGCTTGCGGCCAGGTGCTGATCCGGCGGCTGCGCTACGCCATTCTGGAGAACCGGCTGCAGAACGGCGCCTGTCCCGACTGCGGGCATGCGGTGCATGGCGTGTGGAAGTAGGCCAATCATCTTCGCGTGTTGCGGTTTGTGGGCACAAACGGTAGAATGCGCGCCATTTAACAGGGAGCTGTCATGTCGCTTACGCTTGCAGATCTGAAGAAGGAAAAGGTTGGCGCCTGTGTGTCGGGCGGGTTGGATAGTCGGACCATCTCCAAACGGATGATTGAGGAGGGGGTGACGGTACTGGCGTTTGCCGCGGACCTGGGGCAGCCGGATGAGAAGGATATCCAGGATATCCATGCGCGCATGGCGCCCTGCGGCGTGGACACGGTGATTGTGGACCTTAAGGAAGCCATGGCGCAGGCCTGCTTTGAAGTGTTGGAAGCGCAGGCGATGTACGATGGCGGCTATTGGAACTCGACCGGCATTGCCCGGGCCGTCACGGTGCGGGGGCTGCTGCCGGAAATGAAAAAAGCGGGGTGCACCGTGCTGGTGCACGGGGCCACCGGACGCGGCAACGATCAGATGCGCTTCGAGCGCTACACCAATGTGCTGGCGCCGCAGATGCGCGTGTATGCGCCCTGGCGCGATCCGGAACTGCTGCGGCAGTTCCCCGGCCGGACGCAGATGGCGGAGTATCTGGTGCGCTTTGGCATCCCGGCGCCGGTCGGTGGCAAGAAGAAGTATTCGACGGACGCCAATCTGGCGGGGTTGTCGCACGAGGCGGAGGATCTGGAGAGTATCGAGACGCCCATGACCATTGTGCAGCCGACGATGGGCGTGTGGCCGATGCAGGCGCCGGACCGCGTGGAAGAGGTGACCGTGCGTTTTGTGCATGGCCGCGTGGTGCAGATCAACGGCCGGGATGTGGCGCCCATCGAAGCCATGGTGCTGGCCAATCAGATCGGCGGGCGCAACGGCATCGGGATGAAGCATGCGCTGGAGAATCGCGTGGTCGGTACGAAGAGCCGGGGCGTCTATGAGGCGCCTGGTATGGAGTTGTTGGGCACGGCCCTGCGCTTCCTCTATCAGGCGGTGCTGGATCGCCGCGCCACGCTGCTCTTCCAACACCTGTCCAAACTGGTGGCGGACCAGATTTATGACGGACGTTATTTTGATCCGGTGACGCAGGCGGCGCGTGCGGCCATCGGGGTCTTCGCGCAACATGCCAGCGGGGTGGTGTCGGTCGGCCTCTACAAGGGGAACGTCTGGTTCCATGCGCTGCGGGATTGTTCGGCGTCGCTTTACAACGAGGCGGATTCCTCGATGGAGGCCAGCGCCGGGTTGAATCCGGTCAGTTCGC
>CAYSHQ010000183.1:0-5174 GCA_964430835.1 uncultured Lentisphaerales bacterium | reverse complement strand
GAGATCCGCGAGGCCCTGCAGGAACCGGTGTCAACCATCGTGGATGCCATTCGTATCACGCTGGAGAAGTGCCCGCCGGAGTTGTCATCCGACTTGGTGGACCGCGGCATGGTGCTGGCAGGGGGGAGTTCCCAGTTGCGTGGCTTGGACAAGCTGATTGCTGAGCAGACCGGCTTGCCGGTGCATTTGGCCGATGACCCGATGAGTGCCGTGGCCGAGGGCACGGGGGTGGTTCTCAGTGAGATGGATTTCCTTTCGCGTGCTGCGGCACGGCGTTAGCCTGACCGATCTGTAGGTTCCGGTATCCGCTGCTCCCCGAAAGTCCGACTGCTGTGGCGGTCGGATGGAGCAGGACGGGGTTGAAACTTTCGAAATACTGGTATGGAATTCTTGGGTTAAGCCTGGTGTTGGTGCTTGCCGGCTTGTTTGTCCCGGGTATGCGGTATGCCCCGCGTGAGGTGGTATACCCCTTTGAGCATGCCGTAGTCTGGTTCCAGCGCCATCTGCTGGTGCCGTTGCATACGTTCTGGCGGCGGGCGGAGCTGGGTGAGCAGAACCGGGAACTGGCGGCCACCGTGGCACGGTTGCGCCTGGATCTCGCCCGGTTGCAACCGGTCGTGGACGAGAACCGGCGGCTGCGTGCCATGCTGGATTTCCCCCCCATCCCCTCGTACCGTCTGGTCGCTTCCCCGGTGATTTCTCAAGGAGGGAGCACAGGGTGGCAACGGGTGCTGCGCGTGGGGAAGGGGAGCTTGGACGGGGTCCAGGCCGGTGATCCCGTGCTGGTGGTGGATGGCTTGGTCGGCCGGATTGAGAATGTTTCGCCGCACACGGCCGAGGTGCTGCTTTTATCCGATGTGAACTGCCGGATCGCCTGTGAGCTGGATCCGCCCCCGGCGGGGCTGGCGGCGGTGCGCGGCGTGTTGTCCGGTGGCGGCGGGCACGCGGCTGGCGAGGAATCGCTGCACTTCCTCTATGTGATGGATCCCTTGCGGCTGCGCTTCCTCAAGCGCGACGTGGAGGTGGCGCCGCAGACCCGCGTGGTTACCTCGGGGCAGGGCGGGGTCTTCCCCCGTGGCTTGCTGGTGGGGTATGTGTTGGAATCCGCAGTGGATACAGCCGGGTTGTTCCGCGAGGCCGCCGTGATGCCAGCGGCGGATCTTGGCAACCTCCCGTTGGTCTTCGTGCTGGCCCGGGCACCGGGGGGCGGGTCATGAAACTCGACCTGCCGGTTATGCTGGTCTTGCTGGTCCTCGCGGCCGTCGCGCAAAACCTCCTGCCGGGGATGCCGGGCACGGCACTGAAGATTCCGTTCCTGACTGGTGTGGCCGTCTATTATGCATTCAACCGGCCGCTGGTGATGGCGTTGGTGGCGGCCATAGGAGCCGGTTGGCTGACCGACAGCGGAGGCGGGTTGCCGGCGTTGTGCACCAGCACCTTTTTGTCGCTGCTGGTGCTGGTGTTGCGTCCCTTGCGCCGCTCGGTGCTGGAAGGTTCTCTGGCCGGGGTGGTAGTGGCGGTGACAGTGGTGGCGCTGTTGCAGGCTCTGTGGCAACTGTGCGTGGCGCGCCTGTCGCTCTACGGCGGTTGGCGCACGGCGGGTGACTTGCTGCTGGTATTGCCGGCGGGGGCTGTGGCCGGTGCCGCCGCGTACGGCGCAGGGCTGGCGTTGAACCGGATGGCGGGCACTGAGAAACTACGGCGAAAGGTGGAACGCCTGTAGTCATGCACGTGCACGAAACCAAACCATTTGCTAACTGGCGGCTTGTTCTGCTGGGCCTTGGGTTCCTCGCCGCTTTCGGCGTGCTGGGGGTGCGCATCTACCATTTGCAGGTGGTGCAATCCGGCTCCCTGGAGCAGCGCCAGATGCGGCAAAGCGTGCGGCGGGTGCTCCTGCCGGCACCGCGCGGCCGCATCCTCGATGCCCATGGGCGCCTGCTGGCCGACAATCAGCCCAATTACTGCCTGGCGCTCTATCTCGAGGAGTTGCGCCGCCCTGGGCGCTGGAGCAACACGGTCAATGCCGTGGACCAGGAACTCGACCAGTTGGCGGCCGTGCTGCAGGTGCCGCGCAGTTGTCCGCGGTCGCGTGTGGAATCGCATATCCGGCAGAGTCTGCCATTGCCGTTGCTGGCTTGGGAGCATTTGGACGATACCGCCCTGGCGCGCTTGACGGAGAGCCGCCGGGAGTTTCCCGGGCTGGATGTCTTTGTGCAGCCAGAGCGACTCTACCCGATGGGGCGTATGGCGGCCCACTTGCTGGGAAACGTGGGCCGCAGTGGGTTTGACAATCAGGCCAATGCGGAGGAGTTCCATTACCACCTGCCCGGCCTGAAAGGACGCAGCGGGCTGGAGAAGGAGTATGATAACCTGTTGCGCGGGATCCCGGGCGGACAGTTGATCCGGGTGAATGCCGTGGGATATCGCCATGATGACTGGACCGCACGCCAGCCGGTGGCGGGGCGGGATCTCAACTTGACGATCAACAGTGAAATCCAGCTCTCGCTGGAGAATGCGCTGGCCGGTGTGCGCGGTGCCGGCGTGGTCCTGGACTCCCGCAATGGCGACATCCTGGCGCTGGCCAGTGCGCCCGCGTATGACCTGAACAGCCTCTCGCCGTCGCCGTCCCAGGAACTCTGGCGCTCGTTGAATGAAGATCCGGACCGGCCGCTGTTTAACCGCGCCATCACGGGGTGCTATCCGCCGGGGAGCACGTTCAAGCCGTTCGTGGCGCTGGCGGCGCTGACGCATGGCAACCTGCCGACCAGCACCATGTTCCATTGCGATGGTTCCTTCCATCTGGGCAACCGCGTGATCCATTGCGCCTTTGGCGAGCGTCACGGCGATGTGGATATGCGCAAGGCGATCGAGGTCTCCTGCAATATCTATTTTTGCAGCCTGGCACAGGTGATGGGGTATGATCCGATCCTGGCGGTCGGCCAGCAGATCGGCTTGGGACAGCGCACCGGCCTGATCCTGGCCGGCGAGGCACCCGGGTTGCTCCCCACGACCACGTGGAAGCAGGAACGCCGGAAGGAAAATTGGACGATGGGCGACACCTGCAATATCGCGATCGGGCAGGGGAATCTGCTGGTCTCGCCGTTGCAGATGGCGGTGGCCACCGCCGCGCTGGCGAACGGCGGCAACGTGTTACGACCGCGGTTGCTGCAGGGCGGCAATGCCGCCGGAGAAGTGGTCAGCCATGCCAACTGGCCGGTCGCTGCAGTCGAACTGGTCAAGGCGGGGATGCAGGACGTGGTCAGCGGCGAGGAAGGGACCGGGCACCGGGCGCGGGTGGCGGGTATCTCCATTGCGGCCAAGACCGGTACGGCCGAGTACCGCGTGGATAATGCCCCCAAGAAATATGGCTGGATGATCTCCTTTGCGCCCGCGGAAGCCCCGCGCGTGGTCGTGGTCATGGTGGTGGAAGAGGCGCAGACTGGCGGCCTGACCGTGGGGCCGCGCCTGCAACGCGTGTTGCTGACGATCTTTGCCGATGAGATCGCCACCGGTGGAAAGGCAGGGACCACATGATGACCCTGACCGCCCTGGTGCCGGAACCTATCCGGCGCCTCCACTGGATTATGCTCCCCGCCATGCTCCTGCTGATTGCCATCGGCACGGTTTTTATCTTCAGTGCCTGTTCGATCCGTGACGAGGATAAGCTGAAGGACCTCTATCTCCTGCATGCCGGCTCAGCGGCGGCGGGGCTGGTGCTCTATCTGGTGCTGGGGTATGTGAACTACCGGCGACTGCTGCGCGCGAGTTGGCTCTTCTACCTGGGGGCCGTGCTGCTGCTGGTGGCGGTTTTGCTGGTGGGGACCAAGACCATGGGTGCGCGACGGTGGGTGCTGGGGGTTCAGCCATCCGAGGTTGCCAAGCTGGCGGTTATCCTCTTTGTGGCCTGGTTACTCGGCCGGCGCGAATCTGCCCGGCAGGCGCAGGCCTATGTCCTGACGCTGATTGTGGCGGCCATACCGGTGGTGTTGGTGCTGCAGCAACCGGACCTCGGTACGGCCCTGGTCTTTGCCCCCACGGTCCTCGCCATGCTCTTTGTCGCGAACGTTTCGCCGCGCCTGTTCGGGCTGACGATCCTCAGCGGCGTGCTGGCGATGGCGCTGGTGGTCGCGGCGATTGTTGTCGCGGAGAGTGGCAAGGTTTCGGCCGGCACGGAGGAGTGGTTGCGGCGCTCCACCTGCCTCACCAATTACCAGCAGGATCGCCTGGCAAATTTCATTTTTCCCAAACGCAACCCGCATAGCGGCGCGTGGAACAAGCGCCAGTCCGAGATCGCCGTTGGTTCGGGCGGGGTCTGGGGCAAGGGGTTCCGCAAGGGCGACCAGAACCTGCTGGGGTATCTGCCGCAGAATGTTTCGTCTAACGATTTCATCTTCTCGGTCTTGGCCGAGGAGGCGGGCTTCGCCGGGGCGCTGGTGCTCCTGGCCTTGTATCTGCTGGTCCTGGCATCCGTGCTGGGCGTGGCGATCTCCTGCCCCGACGGGGTGGGGAAATTGGTGTGTGTGGGTGTGGCTGTGATGATGTTCGGGCATGTGTTCGTGAACATCGCGATGACCGTGGGGGTGTTGCCCATTACGGGGCTGCCGCTGCCGTTCATTAGTTATGGCCGCACCTGCCTGTTGACCATGATGGCGGCTCTCGGATTCGTCCAGAGCGTGGCGATCCACGGCCGCCAGGCTGCCTCGCGCTTTTAGGCGCGGTGCAGCGGGGATGCGCATAAACAAGGAGCTGTCCCAACGGACGCTCCACAGAGAGTGAGGATGGTATGTTTGGTTGGTTTAAACGGAAGACCCCAAAACGCGAGATTCTCGTGAATGCCGAGAAGTTGGAAGTTCGCGTGGCGGTGGTGGAAAATGGCAAACTGGAGGAGTTTCAGGTGGAACACCCCACCGAGGAACGCCTCGTCGGCTGCATCTTCAAGGGGCGCATTCAGAACCTCGAGCACGATCTGCAGGCCGCGTTTGTCGACATCGGCCTGCGCAAGAATGCCTTCTTGCATTACTGGGACATGCTCCCTGACGACGAGGGTCGTCTGGATGAGGAGGATGACCCGCAGCACGCCCCGCGGCGTCGCCGCGTCTCCAACGAGGAGATCGTGCGTCGCTTCCCGCCCGGCTCCGAGATCGTGGTGCAGGTCACCAAGGGGCCCATCGGCA
>CAYSHQ010000182.1:0-5179 GCA_964430835.1 uncultured Lentisphaerales bacterium | reverse complement strand
ACGCGGCTGGCCATGGCTTCCTGCACGAGATGGATGCCGTTGCTCTCCACGCGGGGAGGGGCGGCCTTGTCCTTCTTCTTGCCGGCTTTACGATCCTTAGCCAGCCGCTGGGCCTCCTGTATGGAGAGGGCGCCTTCGGCGATGGCCACGATGGAGAAGCGCTTGCCGTGCCGCCGCCGATTGCGCAGATGGGCGGCGACGACCTCCAGGTCATAGGGAATCTCGGGGATCAGAATCACGTCCGCGCCACCGGCAATGCCTGCGCCCAAGGCCAGCCAGCCAGCGGTATGGCCCATGATTTCGCAGACGATCACCCGGTGATGGCTGGTGGCCGTGGTGTGCAGCCGGTCGATGGCCTCGGTGGCAATGCCCAGCGCCGTGTCATAGCCAAAGGAAACGTCGGTCATGACCACGTCATTGTCGATCGTCTTGGGGAGTGTCAGGACGTTGAGGCCGCCGGCCTGGTGCAAGTGCAGGGCATTCTTCTGCGTGCCGCCGCCCCCCAGGCAGACGAGGCAATCCAGTTGCAGGCGCCGGGCATTGGCGACGGCGACGCTGGTCATGTCCATGACCTTGTCGCCCATTTTCATCTTGTAGGGTTTGTCGCGGCTGGAGCCCAGAAAGGTGCCACCCAGGGTCAGGATGCCGCTGACGTGGATATCCTCAATGGGATGCGTGCGGTTTTCCACCAACCCGCGGAATCCGTCGAGGATGCCCGTGACGCGCATGCCATGGTGCAGCGCCGCCTTAGCCACACCGCGAATGGCCGCGTTCAGTCCCGGGCAATCCCCGCCTGCGGTGAGAATTCCGATGCATCGCGTTTTTGCTTTTTTGCCCATGCTCTCGTTTCCTTCCATGTCGGCCGATCCGAACACCTATTACACACCTTGGTTGGCGTGTCCTACCAAGAAGCGACAAGTCTAGCAGGTCTTGCAGTCCTCTACCATGCTGTTGCGTTCCGTGTATAGCCGGGCGTCGAACGCGAGCGATCGGACATGGCGTTCAATGGTCGACGCGGCATCCATGCGTGGCAGACTCACCGTGGTAGCCTGCCCAACGGCCGCGCGAATCGAGAGCAAGGACCAGAGCGATACCAGTCCCAGAATAAGCGTAATGCCCACGAGCAGGCCGAAGCTCAGTGGTAATCGCAATACTAATCGCATGACCGTATATATTAGTGCAATCTCGGCTGGCGTGTTGTTAGTTTTGTGTTAAATCTTACCGGCAAGGTTGTGATCGGCCGTAACGCAATATTTACGATTGCCACATACAACAGTAATGATTTCGTCGGATGATTGGGGCCAGCTAAGAAACCGATGTGGTGGAGGGTAAGATAATGCACCGGATTAGTTGGTGTCTGATTGCGGGGACCTGTTTCAGCGTGGCTTCTGGCTTGTCCGGGGGCGAAGTGCTCCGGGGCGGCGGTGCTACGTTCCCGCAGCCACTCTACCAGGCGTGGTTCGAACAATACCGCCAAGAGAAGGGTGATACCAAGATCTTGTACGAAGCCGTGGGTTCGGGTGCGGGCATCCAGTTACTGCTCGACCGCCAGTGCGATTTTGGCGCATCCGATGCGTTCTTGTCGGAGGCGGAGCTGCAGAAGGCACCGGCCCCCATTCTGCATCTGCCGACGTGCATCGGCGCTGTCGCGATTGTGTATCGACTATCCGATAATCCCGTGTTGCGCTTCACCCCTGACCTGCTGGCGCGCGTGTTCATGGGCGAGATCAAGAAATGGAATGACCCCCGGCTAAGCGCGGTCAATCCCGGCGTGCGGCTACCCAGCCTGGATATCGCGCTCGTCCATCGGTCTGACTCCAGCGGCACCACGTCCATTTTCACGGACTATCTCTCGAAGGTTAATAATGTTTGGAAGAAGCAAGTGGGCCAGGGTAAGACGGTGAAGTGGCCATCCGGCATGGGCGTGCAGGGAAGCGCGGCGTTGGCGCAAACGATTAAAGAGGTGGATGGCAGCATTGGCTACGTGGAAATGAATTACGCCGCCAAGGAAAAGCTGGCCGTAGCCCAGGTCAGGAACCGCGATGGCAAATATATCCTGCCTGAACTGGATGCCGTCACGCTCGCGGGTGGGGTCGATCTGCCGGATGACTTGCGCCAAATGCTCACGGACACGGCGGCACCGCAAGGCTATCCGATTAGCGGGTTCAGCTACCTGATCTTTTACAAGGAGCAGGCCTACGACAAGCGTACGCCGCAGCAGGCCAAGGCTCTGGCACAGTTTCTCTGGTGGACCGTGCATGCGGGTCAAATCTACAACCGCGGCCTGCACTACGGGGCGCTGCCGAAGGAGGCGATTACCCAGGCCGAAATCGTGCTACGGCAAATGACCTTTGATGGCAAGAAGCTGCTGGACTAACCCATTACGCCCAACCCATGAGCACACTTATAAAGCTGCGTATCGTCACCCTCTCTATCCTGCTGAGCCTGTCGTGCCTGGTCCAAGCCCGCGAGACGGTCAGGGTGGGGTTCTGCGACATGGATAGCCATGAGGGTTCTGGCAAGATTGAAGGACTGTTCAGCGCACTGCTTGAACGCGTCGCCCAAGGCCAGGACTGGACGGTGGTCCAGGTACGGGCTCCGGTCGAGAAATGTTTTGAGATGCTTGATCACGGTGATATCGATCTGGTAGCGGCAGCGCCGTATACGCCGTCCCTGAGCGGGCAGTATGACTTTTCTCGCGAACCCGTGGTGTCGACTTGGGCGCAGGTGTGCGCGTTGCCAAAGTCGGGGATAAGATCCCTTCTGAATCTCGCGGGACGCTCGATCGGGGTAGTTCGAGGAAACGCCTATGAGGGCGAGTTACGTGCCATGCTCAAGGGATTAGGTGTTACCTGTCGCATCGTGGAGTTCAAGGATGACCAGGAGATCCTTGATGCCATCGCGAAGCACTGGGTGGATGCGGGGGCTGTGGACAGGATCAGCGGGGCTGCTTACGCCGAAAAGTTGGGCTTGGAAAATACGCCGATCCTTTTTGCTCCGGTTGAACTCCGGTTTGCCGAGTCCCGGAACCACAACGGTCGGCTGATCGCCGCCATTGACTACCGGATGTTGGAGATGAAGCGCGACCCGGGCGCAGCATACGGCCAACTGTTGACGGATGCACTGGGGTTGACCAGCAGCGTCGTTACGGTTAAACGCCTGCAGTGGGCACTGTGGGCGGCTGTGGCGCTTGTCTTAGTGGCAGGAATCATTACGTTGCTGCTACGCTGGGAAGTGCGGCAAAAGTCGCTCGAACTGTCGCGCAAGAGCCAGGTATTGGCTGCAGAGGTGGTCCGGCGCCAATCAGCCGATCAGGCGTTACAGGATGCCAGTCATCTGCTCGAGCGCGTTTTTGCCGGCCTGCGCGACGCCTGTGTCATCTTCGACAGCAACACGTTGTTACTACGGCATCACAATCAAGCCGCGCAGGTATTGTTCGGCTCGGCCGAGGCGATGTTCGATGGTGCAGGATTAGTCAGTAAGTTCATTGTTCCGGGGGATTTTGGGAAATTCCATAAGAGCCTTCAAGTGGCTATGCACCATGGCAACCATATCGCGATAGAGTGTGCGATGCGCCGTTGCGACGAGACCTGGTTCCCGGCCGAACTGAACCTCTCGCTGTTACAAACCAATGGAGGCGAGTCATCGCTATGTCTGATGGTTGTCCGTGACATCAGTGCCCGGATCCGAACGGAGGAAGCCTTGCGACAAAGTGAGATGCGCCTTCATCAGGCTCAGAAAATGGAGGCCATCGGTACGCTGGCGGGCGGCATTGCCCACGACTTCAACAACATCCTGCAACCAATTATGGCCTATACGGAGATGGTTCTCATGGATGATCTGCAGGATGAGCAGCGGAACTATCTGCAGCAAGTCCTGCAATCGGCCAGCCGGGCCCGTGATTTGGTTGAGCAGATCCTCACCTTCAGCCGGCAGAAGGAGGAGGCGATCAAACCGCTGCGTGTAGGCATGATTATCAAGGAAGGGATGAAGCTGCTGCGGGCCACGCTGCCTAAAACCATTGAGGTTCATCTGCACATCGAAACGGACCAGGACACGGTGATGGCTGACCCCACCAAGATCTTGCAGATTCTGATGAATCTTTGCACGAACGCCAGCCAAGCCATGGGAACGCAGTGCGGCACCATGGAGATCTCGCTCCGTGACCATGCAGGTGCTATGGAGGGCTGGTCCTTCGAGCAGGCGGAACTGGGTGGTGGCGCCTTTCTGTGCCTGGCGGTGCGGGATACGGGACCGGGGATTGCGCCGGCTGTGCTGGGGCGGATCTTTGAGCCGTTCTTCACCACCAAGAAGCCTGGTGATGGCACCGGGATGGGGTTGGCAGTTGTCCACGGGATTGTCGCCGAGCTCCGGGGTGCGATTACGGTCGAGACGACGATGGGGAAAGGCTCGACGTTTCGCGTCTACCTGCCTCGCGCAGGCAGTGACCTTGCTGCCGATGCTGAACCGACTAGGCAACATACCCCGCGCGGTCGGGCAGAGAGCATCATGTTTGTTGATGACGAGCAATCCATGGCCGGCTTAGCCACCCAGATGTTTAAGTCGCTGGGCTATCGGGTGCAGGCTTTTACCGATGCTCGCCAGGCGTTCGAGGCCTTTCTGGACAATCCTGCCGCATTTGATCTCCTAGTTACCGACCAGACCATGCCTATGCTTACCGGCGTGGAACTCAGTGTGCGTCTGCTGGCCATCCGGCCGGAGTTGCCGGTGATCCTCTGCACCGGGTTACAGAGCGCGGAATTGAGCGAACGGGCGGCCCAGAGCGGTATCCGGCGCGTGCTACATAAACCATACGATGTCCATGTGATGGCGCAGACTATCCGGGAGCTTCTGGCAGAGCGGACGCTCGCGTCTGGCTCCGTATAACTTCGGCAAAGAACAAGGAGAGCGCATCATGAAGAAAGTACTGCTGGTCGATGATAACGTGTCCGTGACCCACTCCATCCGTGCGGCCATGAATAAGGCGACCCCTTTTACGATCAGGGAGGTTAACGATGCGAGGATGGCTTATGCCGTGGCGCTGGAATTCGCCCCCGATGTCATCGTCATGGATATCAATATGCCACACAAGGAGGGGCCCGATGTGGCCATGGAGCTGCGGGAAGACCGAAGAACCCGGGATATCCCCATAATCTTCCTCTCTTCGCTTTGCACGCAG
>CAYSHQ010000181.1:0-5196 GCA_964430835.1 uncultured Lentisphaerales bacterium | reverse complement strand
CTCCGGCCAGTTTTGCCGGGCGACCGGATTGTCTACGGAAGTGCAATGCGCCCCAATTGCCAGCAAACCGGAAAGAAGACTTGGTTCATGCCCCCACATCCTGTAATAATTCTCCCCTGAACCCTGAACCCTGAACACTTTCTTGTCACGTATCACCTACCACCTCTACCCTAACCTATGCGTATAACCATCATCGGCGACGGCGGCTGGGGGACAGCCCTGGGGCTGCTTCTCCAACAAAAGGGGCACAGTGTAACCATCTGGGGGCCGTTCGCGGACTATCTGGCGGAAGTTCGGGCCCGGCGCGAGAACGTCCGCTACCTCCCGGGGATCCCACTGCCGGCGGAGCTCTGCTGGACGGCAGAGCCTGCGGCGGCCGCGCACCAAACCGAGGCTTTTGTCCTGGCTGTGCCGTCCAAGTTCTACGCCAGCGTCTGTGAGCGCTTCTGCGGGTTGATCGCGCCAAACACGCCCATCATCAGCGTTACCAAGGGGTTATGCGCTACCACGCACCGCCGCATGAGCGAGCTGGCCGCGCAGATTCTGGGCCATGAGGGCGTCAGCGTACTCTCTGGGCCGAGCCATGCGGAAGAGGTCTCGCGCGGTCTGCCAACCGCCGTGGTGGCGGCCGCCCGCGACCAGCAGCAGGCACTCTTCTTCCAGCAGCTCTTCTCCACCCCGCGCTTCCGTGTCTATACCTCTACTGACCCGATTGGCGTGGAGTTGGGCGGTGCAGTCAAGAATGTGATTGCCATCGCGGTGGGGGTGAGCGACGGGTTGGGTTTCGGCGATAACACCCGGGCGGCGCTGATTACCCGCGGGCTGGCGGAGATGACCCGCCTAGCGACCGCGCTAGGGGCGCAACCGGAGACGCTGGCCGGCCTCAGCGGCGTGGGGGACCTGATTGTCACCTGCACCAGCCGCCACAGCCGCAATCGCGGTGTAGGGGAGCGACTCGGCCGGGGGGAGAGCATCCAACAGATCCTCGGCAGCATGAGCATGGTGGCGGAAGGCGTCTGGAACAGCCAAGCCGTGCGCAGTCTGGCACGGGCACACCATGTCGAAATGCCCATCACCGAGCAGGTATACGGGTTCTGTTTTGAGCAACTTGATCCGCAGCAAGCACTTGTGTCCCTCATGAATCGCGACAGCAAGGCGGAGGTCTAAGGTCGCAGCGCAATTTTGGCCGCGGCAACAGACTTGCTTACTACAGAACCAGCCACGAGCATGGATATCGCAAGAGTCGTCGGTATGGGCTCGTTGGGCTGCTCCCAAAAGGAGGCGCTTGCCGCGTGAAAATTCGATCTTACAAAGGTACATCCCAGGAAAAGCTGTACGAGGTCATCCGCAACGAACTGGGTCCGGACGCGGTAATCGTCTCGACCCGGCATAGTTCGGAGATGAAGGGGTTCATGCCCCGGCGTGTGATCGAAGTCGTGGCGGTGGCCGAGGATGCCGCCTCGGATGAGCAACTGGTGGCGCGCGCCACCGGCGGGGCGGATTTGCAGGCGCTGTCGAAGCGGCAGGAGGAGCGCTGGCAGGCCATGGAAGAGAGCCTGGAAGGGTTGCGGCAGGAAGTCCGCCAGACGGCACGCGGCACGGGCGCCACGCTGGATTCCACCGCCGGCCTGCCGGAGTTTGCACAGCACTGGGATCCGCGCTTTGTGCGCGCCGTGCGCGCCCAGATCCCCGAGATCTTTGAAGAGCACCCCACCCCGGCTGATTTTGCGCGACTGCGGGAGTTTGTCAGGGTTTGCGAGCGCTTTCCGACCCGCCGCGAGCGCAGCCCGCACATTGTGGTGCTGGTCGGCCCCACCGGTTCCGGCAAGACCACGACGCTGGCCAAACTGGCCGCCGCGTGGCGCATTGAACAGGGGTTGAACGTGGGGATTGTCACAACCGATACCTTCCGCATCGCGGCGGTGGACCAGATCCGCGAATACGCCGCACTGCTGGGGATCGAGATGAAGATCGCCTTCTCAGCCACGGAAGCGCGCCGCGCCGTGGAATCGTTTGCCTCCAAGGATATTGTGCTGGTGGACACCCCCGGACGTAACCACCACGACCGCATGGGAATGGAAAGCCTGCGCGGCATGCTCGACAGCATGGGCGCCGTGACCGCGCTGATGACCGTGCCAGCCACCATGGATCGGCGGCATGTGCCGGCTTTGTTCGATAGTTTTAAGAAACTCCACCCCAATTACCTCGTGGTTACCAAGGTGGACGAAGCGCAGGATCTGGCGATCCTCTCGACCATTCACAGCGAAGCCCCCTGGCCGGTCGCCTTCCTGACCGACGGGCAGCAGGTGCCGCAGGACCTGCACGCGGCCCGCGCCCGCGACCTGATCACGGGGCTGCTCGGGAACACCCCCTACCGCAACGGCAAAGAACCGCTCGACGTCAGCGGAAAAGATACGGCCGCCGCGACGGAAGAGCCGCCGCGTCCGCGTCAGCCGCCCAATCGCCCGACCCGTACGACATCCATGGAGTTGGCTGCATGACCATGCCGGAACAACCCGACCCCGCGCTGCCGGAGGATCAAGCCGCTGGCTTGCGCCGCCTGACCGGAGCCCGTGGCCTCCCGCCGCTGCCCGGGCGCCTGCATTGCATCGCCATCGGGAGCGGCAAGGGTGGTGTCGGAAAAACCGCCCTGTGTGTCAATCTTAGCTACTGCCTCGCGCGTATGAATCGCCGGGTCTTGCTGCTCGATGCGGACCTTGGTCTGGCCAACGTAGATATCCAGATGGGGATCGAGCCCAACCGCACCCTGCAGGATGTGGTCTTCGGGCACTGCGCCCTGGAAGATGCCATTGTCCATATCCCCAACGGCCCGGACATCCTGCCGTCCTCCTCGGGGACGCCGGAGATGGCCGACATGGGGAACGCCCGCCGGCAGATGCTCGCCGAGGAGCTGCTGCGCTTTGCCGCGCATTATGATTTCCTGCTGATTGACACCGGTGCCGGCATTGGCAAGGGGGTAACCACCTTCCTGGCCAGTGCGCCCGAAGTGCTCGTAGTCGTGGCGAACGAACCGACGTCCATCATGGACGCGTATTCGCTGATCAAGGTGCTCAACCGGGAACGCCCCTGCCCGCGCATCCGCATTGTGGCCAACATGGTGCGCTCGCTCGAGGAAGGCGAACGGCTGGCCGAGCGGCTGCAAGGGATCACCCAGCGCTTTTTGGGCATAGACCTGCCACTGGCCGGCAGCATCCCCTTTGACCAATCGCTACGCGATGCCATCCGCACGCGTCGGCCGCTGATCAACCTGGCCCCCGGTTGCGCCGCCATCCAGTGCGTGGAAGAGCTGGCGCGCTCCCTGATCGCGGACCGGCGCAGCGCCAAGATGGATGCCACAGCCTCCGCGAATCTGTTCAACCGCCTGGTGGATGTGGCCGTTAAGGCCGAAGGGACGGCGACCCCGTGAGTACGGCCCTCAAACAATTATCCTATGCTTTCGGCACGCTGCTCGCGCTGATCGTGCTCGGGATCGGGCTCGTCAACGGCATGCCGCTGAGCGATGCCATCTTCCGGGCCTTGGTGGTGATGTGCGTGGGGACGGCGATCCTGGCGGTATTCTTCCGGTTCTTCACGCGCGTGCTCTTCCACTTCCTCCAGGAGAAGGTCGCCGAACACCACACCAAGCATGTCAAGGATCGCACCAACGAAGCCGCCGCACGCCGCGCCGCCACGCAACCGCCAAAATAGGCCTGACCCGCCATGTCCGAGTTAAAACATAAGAACCTCTGGTTCGCCTACTGGCAGGATCGCACCTCCAGCGAGGCCAAGGCCCAGCTGCTGGAAGCCTGGATGCCGCTCGTGCAGAACCTGCTGACGCGCATCGCCATCCGGCTCCCCCCCCACGTCGCGCGCGAAGACCTACTGCAGGCGGCGCTGATCGGGCTCTACGGGGCCATCGAACGCTTCCGGCCGGACATGGAGGCCGGCTTCGAGTCCTTTGCCTGCCACCGTATCCGGGGGGCCATGCTGGACGAACTGCGCAAGAACGACTACCTTTCGCGCGGCACGCGCGCCCGCCTGCGCAAAGTCGAGGCCGCCATCGAAGAAGGGATCAGCAAACATGGCGCCCCCCCGTCCGAGGACGAGTTGGCCGCCCTCCTCGGCATGTCCACCGGCGAGTTGAACCGCACGCTCGACAACGCCCGCCCCTGGCTCTCGCTCGACCAGTCCATCTCCGCCGAAAACTCCGCTGACCCGATCACGCTGCGCGATGTCGTGGAGAACCCCGACTCCGCCGACCCGGCCGCAGAGGCTGAAAACACGGACATGCGGCGCATCCTGCGTCTGGCCTTCCGTACCCTCGCCTCACGCGAACAGAAGATCCTCTACCTCTACTATTTCGAAGATCTGCGGGTGAAGGAGATCGCCACGCTGTTCGAAATCACGGAAGCACGCGTCTGCCAGATCCACACCATGACCATCCTCAAGCTGAACTCCGCCATCCGCGCCTACAGCCGCGAGCCGGCTCGCGCCGCCAGCTGACACCCATGGCCGACGACATCCAAAACCTGCCGATCCTTCCCACGGCACCGATCCGACGGGTACTGGCCGCCGATCCGGACGCCCGCAGCAGCGGCGACGGCCATTTGAGCGATCTGCCGGACCGGCGCGGCAAGCAGCAGCGCCCGGCCGCCAAACCGAGCGTCGTCGCGGCCACCCCGGCGCCCATCAATCCGTCGATCTTGTTACAAGATGAAGCCAATCTAACCCATTGTGCGCAACTCCTGCAGGGACGTGCCCGACCCGCGCCCGTGCTGCCCGTAGCACCACCGCCCGCCGAGGCCCCCACCCCGCCAACCGCCCCCGCCGAACATATCCGCTTTACGGCATAGGAAGAAGTGGGCAGGGGGCAGGGTTCGGGGGGCAGGGTTCAGGTGAAGAGTCGGTAGGTGGCAGGTGACGTAACTACTCAGGAATCAGAATATGAGTCCCAGCAAATAATTTCGTCGGTATTGTTGTCCACAGATTACACAGATTGAGAGTTTTGGCGTGTGACACCACAACGCACAACATCCCAATCTGCGTAATCTGTGTAATCTGTGGACAAAATCATGCTCATAACTCCTGAATTCCTTTGTCTTGCTCTTGATTGTCGGTTTCAGGCGTTCTGCCGGTGCGCATCTGCTGCCAGTGGACGATTACGGCGGCGATTACGGTAGACGAGTGGGGTTGAGA
>CAYSHQ010000180.1:4641-5233 GCA_964430835.1 uncultured Lentisphaerales bacterium | reverse complement strand
CGGCGCTAGCCGCTCGCCGGAAGTGGCCAGTACCATGAAGTTCCTCGAGCCCTGCACCTTTAAGTTTGATGCGCCGGAGAAACAGCCGTATGCCGGTAGCAGTCCGTTGTACTACTGGTATTATATTACGCAGGCTAAGTTCCACCATGACCGGGAAACCTTCCTGGCGTGGAACCGGCAGTTCAGCAAGGAGTTGTGCCAGCGGCAGATGGTGGAAACGGTGCCTGGCCGGGATGGGGCAGGGGGCAAAGCCGTGGAGATTGGGCACTGGCAGAGTCCGTCCAAAGGGGAGCACAGTGGTGGCGTCGTGCAGGACACTTGTTTGTGCACCTTGATGCTGGAGGTCTATTACCGCTACCTCCCCTCCTACCAGAAGCCGGAAGCGTTGCCGGCGGAAATGGCCAATGGCGTGGCGCCGGATGCGGTGAATGTGCGTATCCGGTAACGCAAGCTGGTGGTGCACCTGAGTGCGGTGCGTGTGGACATACGTGCACGCCCGGAAACCCCGGGCGTGTCGTAAAGGTCGTAAGTTCCACTTGACGGTTTGCGACACGGCAGGCACCATGCGTGGGTGCTTTGTTAAGGAGATCCC
>CAYSHQ010000180.1:0-4631 GCA_964430835.1 uncultured Lentisphaerales bacterium | reverse complement strand
GCTTTGATCGTGGCAGTGTATCATTTCGTCTGTTTTACCTGAAACAATCCTTTGATGCGTCGCTGGTGGAGCGTTTTGCCGAACATGCGGCGCCACCGATCGAGACGCTCGGACGGGAGCCGATTCAAGGGTGGGTTACGGGGCGTCACCTGCTGGATACCCGGCTGACCGAGGAGAACTGCGTTTTTGGTGCTTATCTGCACGCCACCTTGATGCGCGCCGAACGCAAGATCCCCGAGGCTTTGCTGCGGGCCCATCAGCGCCTCGAGGAAGAGGTGCAACTGCGCGCGCGTAATGCCACGACGCTGCCGCGCCAGGTACGCAGCGAAATCCGGGATGAGATCTACGAGCGCCTACTGCCGACCATGCCGCCAACCCTCACCGGGCTCCCCGTGGTGGTGGATTTCCGCAACGACCGGGTTTTTGCGGGGGCCATGTCGGACCAGCAACTGGAACGCTTTGCCGGCCTGTTTCGCGAAACGACTGGGGTCTTGCCGGTGCAAATGACGCCGGAAACGGCGGCGTTGATGCGCAAGCAGCTTAACAACCGGGATGTGCCGGCCGTATCCTACTCGCCGGATCCGGAGATACCGCCGGATGATCAAATTTCGCTGGGCATGGACTTCCTGACGTGGCTCTGGTGGTGGTGGGAGTCCGAGGGCGGCATCTTCCGCCCTGAGAAGAATGGCCCGCAATATGGCATGATACTGGAAGGCCCCGTCACGTTTTTCCGTGAAGGTAAAGGGGCGCATGAAGCGGTCTTGCGCAAGGGCAATCCGTTCGACAGTCGTGAGGCGGGCATTGCCCTGCTGGGGGGCAAGCGCGTGAAGCGCGCCAAGCTAACCCTGGCGGAAGGCGATAAGCTCTGGAGTGCCACCGTGGATGCGGATTTTGGCTTCCGTGCCGTCAAGGTGCCAAAGGGGGACCAGGTGGATCCATCCGGGCAGTTTCAGGAGCGGATGCTCCATATCGAAACGCTGGTGAATGTGTTCTTGGGACTCTTTGACCGCTTTCTCGATCAACGCAAAGCGCCGGCACAATGGAACAAGACCGTGGAAGCTATGCGTGAATGGGTCGGCCGTCGCGCAGGGTATACGGGCTGAGTGCGTAGCGCGTGTGCGGGCGTAACCCCGCACGCCATTCAGACGCGGATTTCCGGTTTGCCGCGACTGATCAGAATATGGCGGGCGTGCGCATCCGGCGTGAGCGTGATGCGCACCCAGATGGTCTCCGGCGGCAGCAGATCGCCGGCGCGTTCCGGCCATTCAATCGCTACCAGCGCCTGCCGGTCTAGATACTCTTGGAATCCGATGGCCAGCAGATCATCCGGCGTATGCAACCGGTAGAGGTCCATGTGGACCAACAACTGACGACCGCCGGGATATTCACCGCAAAGCGTGAACGTTGGGCTGGTCACGGGACGCTGCAGGCCGAGGGCCTGGGCCATCCCTTGCACAAAGGTGGTTTTGCCGGCCCCCAGTTCACCTTGCAAAGCTACCACGCCACCGGCAGGCAGCAAGGAGACCACCTGCGCCGCAGCCCGCCATGTGGCGGCAATGCCACGCGTCGTGAGACGACGGGGTTTCGAACACGGCGGCATGGGGGTGGCAGACATGCCCGTACGTCGCGTTAGGCTACGCGTTCCACTGTGATGTCGGCATCCACGCTTTCGCGCAAAATCCGCTCAATGCCTTGCTTGATGGTTGTGGTGGCATGCGGACAACCGCCGCAGGCACCGCGCAACCGCAGTTTGACCAGTTTGTCCTCAATGGTGACGACTTCCAAGTCGCCGCCATCGGCCTGTAACATACCACGCAGTTCTTCCAGCTTGGCCCGAATCTTCTCGTCCATAATCCATTCGCTCCTTGATGTGCTTTGTATGTTGCCTGAGGTTGACGGCGGGGACAAGGGGTTTTACAGAAAAAATCAGGGGGTGGGCTTCTGCAAGGTAAAGGCATCCCCTCTGCCGAGGTTGACGACCTGGCCGTCGGCGTGTTGCACCTGGGCGGTGTGGATATTCGCGCTCAGCAGGATGGTGCTTTGTAGATTGCTGCCGGGTAGGAAAAACCGGTAGGTGTTATCTGCGGCATAATGAAACAGCGCGGCCGACGTGCCATCCGGTCGCTGGAAATAGCCGCGGAAGGTGAAGGTGGGCTTGCCCGCCGTGGCGGAGGTTGTGCCACTTCTACCGGGTATTTTGTTTGGTTGCCCAGGTTTGCCGGTCGGAGGGTTGGTTGTGTCGTTAACGGGAGGGGGCGGCACATTGGTCGTGCCAGTAGCGAGATTCATGTTCATGTCCTCGATGCTGGGACGAAAGGGGTTGCCGGGTATGATCAATGCCTGGCCCGCGCGCTGACTCTCCACAAAGCGCAATACCCCGATGTCGTTGCTGCTAATCGGAATGGTGGATGCCGACGGCGCGGGGGGCGGCATGGCGGTGGTGGTTTTGCCGCGCACGGAAAGCCAGCTTACCACCCCGAGGACCACCAAAAAGAGGGCCATCGAGCCAAAGCAGAGCCGCTTGGCATCCAGCTGCAGCAGTTGTTTCCAGAGGTGATCCATGTCAGTTCCTGCGGTAGTCGTTCACTCAAAGACCAGCGCGCTCATGACCGCATGCACGCGCACGGGGGCCGCGTCGCGTGGGCCGGCATCGATGCGGAGGCTGCGAAAGATGAAGATCTGATTCTCTTCCAAGACGGATTGCAGCAGGGCGTACAGGTTCGAGAAGGCAATGTCGAACTCCACTTGCATAGGATATTCGGCAAAGTAGGATCGGCCATCCGGGGCCTTGCCTCTTTTGGGAGGCAAGGGGGTGATCGCAATGAGCCGTTCGATGCGGCGGTCGAGCGTGAGATCGGCCAAGCGTTCCACGGCCTTGAGTTGTAGATTGCGCTCGCAGATCTCGTCGTTGGACAGCAGCGCGTCGTCTACCCCTAGATCCGTGGGGATGAGTTGGATTTTCAAGGTGTCGGACTTATGCACGAGCCGTTGGCGGGTACGGAAGAGTTCCACCTTGAAGTCAATACGGCCAACGACGTCGCGCCGGAGTGCGGCTTGATTGGCAAACGTGGCCAGGCGCGTGACGGTTTGTTCCCATTCTTCTTTGAGGCGTTGCTCCTGCGCCAGTTCGGCCTGTGCGGCTTGTTTCAGGCTGTGGATACTTTCATGCGCGTACTGGTTGGCGGCGAGATCGTGGCGGATCTTTTCGATCTCCTCATTCATCTGCCGTTGCGGGAGTAACAGGAAATACCAAATGGCCAGCAGGATCCCCAGGGTCAACAGCAGGATGCTGACCACTTGGGTGCGCTCGGACAGATGAAAGCGGGCGAGGTTCATGGTGTATTCACCTCGAGCAGAATCACAAAACGCCGGTACGGCGGGAGCAGGGCGGCCTCCGCGGCAGAGAGCGTGCGAGGCGGGAGCACCCGATCATCCGCCAGCAAGTCGGCCTTGGCAATGCGGGGCGCTGTGCGCAGGCGCGCCAGGAGCTCCCGGACGGAAGTCAGGCTGGGATCGGGGGTATACCCTTCTATAATAAAGGCCGGTCGTTTAGCGCTGGTTGCCGTCGGTGCGGTCGCGGTGGGGGCGCCCACCGGCGGACGGCTGCCGCTGCGCCGATCATTGAAGAGCGCAAAAGGGGAACGCTTCGGCGTGGACTTCGGCGGCGGGGTCGGCGGGGCCGGGGGCTGGTAACTGGCTTCGTCGCAAAAGAGCGTGATCCAGTCATTGGGCTGGATACTGTCGGCCACCAGCGTCAGGGTTTCGCGGGCGAGCGGTCCACCGGAGAGGATCTGCATCACCGGCGTGCCGCGGCTGCGGATCTGGTCGCAGCGCTCGCGAATCTCCTTGATTTGCCTGACGATCACTTCGCATTTCCGGAGTTGCTCCCGGGTGGCCTGGATCTCGGCCCGGTCACGACGCAACGCCGAGAGACCGTAGGCCGTGAATAGGCCCAAGGCCAGGGCGCCGAAAATTGCAGTGGCAATCCAGTACCCTTTCTTCTCCTTAAAGACAATCTCGTCGCGGAGCTTTTCGGGGAGCAGGGAGAGATGGGCGGGGGCGACTTCCAAGGCCGTGGCCGCCAGACCGGTGGCGATCTCAGCGGATCCCAGCCAGCGTGAGGCATCCGGAGCCGCCGCCGCGCCGGGTAGGCTGCTGGCGGAAAGGACTGGCAGGCGCGTCTGGGCTGCCAGGTGTGCCGCCAGTCCGCGCAACCGCGCGCCACCGCCGCTTAGTACAATCTGTCCCGGCGCAAAAGCCCCCCCGCTGAACTGGCTGCGATATACGCCGAGGCAGGAGTTAATCTGCGCGATCCAGCGATCTGTGGCCGCCGTCAGGGTTACGCCGATCGCGGGATCGGTAAGGCCCCCGTCGTTATGCTTGCGGGCTTCCGCTTGGGCGGGGTTCAGATTGGTGGCCTGCGCGACGGCTTCGGTGAAGGCCCGCCCGCCCACGGGCACACTGCGAGCGAAGAGCAACCCCGTAGGTAGGCCGATGGCCATGTCCGTCTGCTGATGTCCGATGTCGAGATAGACCCACGGCAGCGTATGCGGACCGGCCAGCGGTTCCAGTGCGTTGAAGAGTGCTACGGAGGCGGGGACCAGATCCGCTGGGCGCAGGCTCAACTGATG
>CAYSHQ010000179.1:0-5284 GCA_964430835.1 uncultured Lentisphaerales bacterium | reverse complement strand
TCCCACATCTGCACATTCATGGCCGGGGCCACCAGCAAGGGGGCCGCGCACGCCAGCGCCGTGGCGGTCAGCATATCGTCCGCCAAGCCGTGCGCCAGTTTGGCGATTACATTGGCCGTACAGGGCGCCACCACCATGACCGCCGCGCGCTCCGCCAGCGAAATATGCCCCGGCACCCACTCTTGCGGTTCCGCAAACATCTCCACCGCCACCGGCCGCCGCGACAAGGTCTGGAACGTGAGCGTGCCGACAAAGTGCGTGGCACACCGGGTCATGACCACGGAGACGCCGAGTTCCGCCTGCACGAGCAAACGGACCAACTCGGCCGCCTTGTAGGCCGCGATCGAGCCCGTCACCCCCAGCACCACCTCTGGAATCTTCCCTGTCGGCATCGCCAGCACCCTCCCAAGCCCCTTGGATACAAGAACCGCCACCTACCCTCGCAGCCCGCTGCAGGTCTCAATGATCCCGCAGAGTTCCCGGTAGGCGATCTCCAGATCTTCGTTGACCACATGGTAGCGATACTCCCCGGCGCGTGCGAGTTCCTCCCCCGCATTACGCAACCGGCGCTCGATCGTGGCCTCGTCATCCTCCCCGCGGCCCTCCAGGCGTTCCCGCAGGGCCTCCAGCGACGGCGGCCGGATGAAGATATCCACAAACCCGGCCCGCATCGGATCCGTCGGCGGCAGTGTGGAAACATGCGCGCGGACCTGGGCCGCGCCGGCCACGTCAATATCCATCAGCAGGCTCTGCCCCTCGGCAAAGGCCGAATAGACCGGCGCCTTCAGCGTGCCGTAAGCGAAGCCATGCACCCGCGCATGCTCCAAAAAATCCCCCGCCGCCAGACGCCGTGCGAAATCCGCGGCATCCAAGAAGTAGTAATCCTCCCCGTCAACCTCCGCGCCGCGCGGCTCACGGGTAGTACAGGAGATAGAATAGGTGAGCTCCGGGTAATCCTGCAGCAACCGATCACACAAGGTGGTCTTACCGGTCCCGGAGGGCGCAGATATCACGATCAGCAACGGTTTCAACAGGCGTCTCCTCGCCTGCCGGGCGGCAGGCGCTTTGCGAGGGTTTCGTTTCACAGCGCGGTATTATCCCTGTATGGGCTGGCAACTGGCAAGCCTGGAAAAGGGGCGAAAGGGATGATTCGACAGCCAGCCGCCAAGAGCGTATAGTACGCCCGTGCATAAGGTGGTAAGAGAATCGTACGGGCCAGATTCGCGTCACGCGCCACCCAAACCGGTCCATGTAGCGGGTTAAAGGGTGCCATGCGGTACGCCATCGTTTCTGACATTCATGCCAATATGCAGGCCTGGACAGCGGTACTGCGGGACATAGCCAGAAACCGCATTGACGCGATCATCTGCCTGGGAGATGTCGTCGGCTATGGCCCCAACCCGCTGGAAGTCCTGCAATCCGTGCAACGCCAGGTCGACACGTTGCTGCTGGGCAACCATGACGCCGCCCTCTGCGGGGCGCTCGACACCGCGCAGTTCAACACGCGCGCCCGCGCCGCACTCGACTGGACACGTCGCGTACTCCCGGATCAGGCCCATGAATTCCTGTCGGCCAGCCTGCTGGAATATGTCGGCTACGGCTTCCGCTGCGCGCACGGTGAGTTCTCCGCCCCCGCGGATTTCCGCTACATTATCAACCCCGCGGAAGCGCTCCCCTCCTGGCAAGCGACCACCGAACCGTTGCTCTTTGTCGGGCACACGCACCTGCCGGGGATCTTCCTCATCGGCACCAGCGGCACACCGCATCTGATCGCGCCCCAGGATTTCATGATCGAGACCGGCAAACGCTACCTGATCAATGTCGGCTCCGTCGGCTTTCCGCGCGACGACGATACGCGCTCCTGCTATGTCATCTACGACACGGCGGAACAGTCCATCATCTGGCGCCGCATCCCCTTCGACATCGCCGCCTATCGGCAAGCGTTGACCGACGCCGGGCTGCCGCCGACGTTGAGCAGTCTCGAGAACCACGCCCCCCTGACCACGCTTACGCCCATCCACGCGCAATTGGATTTCGAGCCCCTGGCACGCCCCGGCCTGACGACCCGTGCCGCCGCCATTGCCAAAAACATCATCGCGCCCCAGCTATCCCAGATCCTCCGGAACAAACTCCCCATCCTGCTGCCGCTCACGCTCTTGCTGCAAACCGCCGACCGCTTCCTGTAGCCCAGCGTGGCAAGCGGAGGAACGGCACCCCCCCCCAAACCAAGACCAAAGATGGAAATTGTCCGGCATGCCCCAGCCATGCTATGCTGCCGTCTTTTTGTGCCGCCGCATAGCGAGGCACACAGGCACTAAGGAAGAGAAAACGCATGAAAATCGCAATTGGAACGGATCACGGCGGACTGGCCACCAAGGAGTCCTTAATTAAATTCTTGGCCGAGCGGGGCGTAGACGTGCTGGACTTGGGTGCCTTCTCCCTCGCCGCCTCGGACTACCCCGACTACGCCATTGCCGTGGCGGAAGCCGTGGTGGAAGGCCAAGCCGACCAAGGCATCCTGCTCTGCACCACGGGCAACGGCATGGCCATCAGCGCCAACCGCTTCCCGGGCATCCGTGCCGCCATCGCATCCACGCCGGAACTTGCCACCAAGGCGCGCAGCCACAACAACGCCAACGTCCTGGTGCTGGGCGGCAGTGTACTCTCCCCCCTCGCCGCCTGCCACGTGGTGGCGGCCTGGCTGGACACCCCGTTCACCGGCGAAGCACGCCATGTGCGCCGCTTAGCCAAAATTGAGCGCGCCGGGCGTCTTTCCGAAATCGCGACCCTCGCCTCCGCCGACCCGGACGTGCACGCCGCCATCGCCGGGCATATCGCGCAAGAGGATACCACGATCAACCTGATTGCCTCGGAAAACACCGTCACGCGTGCCGTACGCGAAGCGCAAGGCAGCGTGCTGACCAACAAGTACGCCGAAGGGTACCCAGGCAAGCGCTGGTACGGTGGCTGCCAGTTTGTCGATGCCGTCGAAACCCTGGCCATTGAACGCGCCAAGGCGCTCTTCGGTGCCGAACACGCCAACGTGCAACCGCACTGCGGCAGTTCCGCCAACATGGCCGTCTATTTCGCCGTACTGCAACCCGGCGACACGATCCTGGCCATGAGCTTGGACCAGGGCGGACACCTCACCCACGGCAGTCCCGTTAATTTTTCGGGCAAACTCTTCCACATTGTCCCCTATCAGGTTTCCGCGCAGACCGAACTGCTGGACTACGACGCGATTGAAGCCAAGGCCATCGAGTGCAAGCCCAAGCTGATCGTCGCCGGCGCCAGCGCCTACCCGCGCGTGCTCGACTTCCCCCGCTTCCGGCAGATTGCCGACAAGGTGGGTGCCATGCTGATGGTGGATATGGCCCATATCGCCGGGTTGGTCGCGGGCGGCGCCCACCCCAACCCCGTGCCGTATGCTGAATTTGTCACCACCACCACGCACAAGACCCTGCGCGGCCCGCGCAGCGGCCTGGTGCTCTGTCAGGCGAAGTTCGCCGCCGCGCTCGACAAGACCGTCTTCCCCGGCCTGCAGGGCGGCCCCCTGGAACACACCACCGCCGCCAAGGCCGTCTGTTTCCACGAAGCCATGCAACCGGAGTTCAAGGCTTATGCCGCGCAGATCGTGGCCAATGCTCGCGCCCTCGCGACCGAACTCACAGCCAAGGGGTTCCGTCTGGTCTCCGGGGGCACCGAGAACCACCTGATGCTATTGAACGTGGCCGCCCAAGGCCTGACCGGCAAAGATGCCTGCGCCGCACTGGATCACGCCGGGATCATCTGTAACAAACACGCCATCCCCTTCGACACCAAGAGCCCCTTCGTCACCTCCGGCATCCGCATCGGCACGGCCGCCGTCACCACCCGCGGCATGCGTGAACCCGAGATGCGCCAGATCGCCGCCTGGATCGCGCAGATCTTGGCCCAGACCGGCGACACACCCCTCCAAACCCGCGTACGCGCCGAAGTGGCCGAATTCACCCGCCAATTCCAGGTACCATGAACACCCGCAAAAAGATCTACCTGAGCGGTCCCATCATGGATGAGACGCATACCGCCGCCAAAACGTGGCGGGAAGTGGCCAAGCAACAACTGTGCGACCACTTCATCCTGCTCGATCCCATGCGCCGGAACTTCAAAGACCGGGAAGTGGACAGCGCCAATGAGATCGTGGAGTTTGATCTGCAGGATGTGCGCGACGCCGACATCCTGCTGGTGAACTACAACAAGGCCTCCATCGGTACCGCCATGGAGGTCTTCTACGCGGCCCACAACCTCAATAAGTTCATCGTGGCCTTTGCGCCGTTCTCCTTCCAGGACTGCTCACCGTGGATGGTGAAATACTGCACGAAGATCCTCCCCTCGCTGGAGGAAGCCGTGCAGTATATCCGGGAGAACTTTGTTCAGCGGCACGTGGAATAACTGCTGCCCGGATCTGCCACCATGCCGCTCCTCACGGTTCGCACGGCGCAAGACGCCCCCTACTCACTCGACTGGGAGATCTGGGTGCCACGGGAACGGGCCGTGCTGACCTTCATCCGCCAGCAGGGACAGATCCTGCTGATTCATAAGAAGCGCGGACTGGGCGCAGGTAAGTATAACGCCCCCGGCGGCCGCATGGAACCCGGCGAGACCGCCGCAGCTGCCGCCGTGCGCGAGACCCGCGAGGAACTTTGCGTCACCCCCACCGGTCTACGTCCGGCCGGAGAACTCTCCTTCGCGTTTATCGACGGCTACAGCCTGCACTGCCAAGTCTTTGTGGCAGACGGCTGTACCGGCGTCGCCACCGAGACGGAGGAGGCCATCCCGTTTTGGTGCGCGGAAGAGGCGATCCCGTACCACCAGATGTGGGCAGATGACCGACTCTGGCTCCCCCACCTGCTCGCCGGACGCCCATTCTGCGGCCAATTCATCTTCGACGGCGATCAGATGCTCTGGCACCACCTCGCCTAGTGAGGAAACCAGGGGTCAGGGTTCAGGATCACGTTGCGTCAGCCCCCCCCCAGAAACGAAAAACCTGTCCGAATCTCAGCCAGTCGAGTTCCCGGACAGGGTTAACGAAGCGCGCGAATTTCACTTCTCCGGGGCTAGCATGGCCGCCGCCGGCGCATCCGCCGGCTTGACATGCGCCCCTTTGGCCGGCGCCTCCTTACACTCCGTCACAGCAATGGCCGACTCTTCCTTATTCATCGCACCCTTGACCATCACCATGGCATGCTTACTAGCCGAAAACCGGCTGCCGGCACTCCTTCAGCCTCGTCTCCAGCACCCGCAG
>CAYSHQ010000178.1:928-5345 GCA_964430835.1 uncultured Lentisphaerales bacterium | reverse complement strand
GCCCATCCTGCAGCAGGCTGCCGCAGTCACCACCAACCGCTTCCCCAATGCCGATACCGTGCTCGTGGCAGATCTCATCCGCGAAACCTACCAGCCCGACGGCACCTCGGTCTCGGTCGACGACGAATACACCAAGATCCTGACGGAAAAAGGGCGGCGCGAAAACAGCGTCCGGTCGCTCTACCTCCCGACCGCCTACGGGACCGCCCTGGTCCTGCGCGCCGAAATCATCCACCCGGATGGCACCCGCACGGCCGTTGACCCCGCACGCCAGGGACGCGTCATGGTAGACCCGAGCCAGATGGGCTCCAACATCTACGACCCTAACAATAAGGTCTTCCAGCTCTCCATTCCTGGACTGGCCATCGGCGATCTGCTGCACCTGACCGCCCTGCACACCACCTACAAGGCGCGTGTGCCGGACACCTGGGCCGACTTATATACACTGGAAGGAACCTCGCCCATCCTTTCGTATGTCTACGAACTCGCCGTGCCTACCCGCCGCCCCCTCTGCCACCGCTACCTGCGTGCCCCTGCCTCCAACACCGTCTCGTACGCCACCCAGCCCCTGCCCGACGGCCGGCTGCTCCACCGCTGGATCGCCCGCGACGTACCGCAGATCTTCCCGGAACCCGACATGCCGGCCGAACATACCGTCGTGCAACGCCTACTCCTTAGCACCGCGCCCGACTGGCTCACGCTCTCACGCTGGTATGCCCGTCTCTGCCAGCCACGCCTGGAGGCCGTAACCCCCGAGATGCGAACCATGGTCTCCAACCTCGTCGCCGGCGTTAGTGCACGTGACGAACAGATTCGCGCCCTCTTCAAATTCGTCTCGCAGGATATCCGCTACATGGGGATCACCACTGAGAACGTGGCCCCGGGGTACGAGCCGCATGATGTCAGCATGACCTTCAGCAACCGTTACGGCGTCTGCCGCGACAAGGCGGCCCTGCTCGTCGCCATGCTGCGCCTGGCCGGTTTTGAAGCCTACCCGGTCCTGATCATGGTAGGCGCAAAACTTGACCCGGAGTGCCCGGTCCCGTATTTCAACCACGCCATCGTTGGTGTCGCCAAGCCCGAAGGCGGCTACCAACTGATGGACCCGACCAACGAGAATACGCGCGACCTCTTTCCCGCCTACCTCTGCAACCGCAGCTATCTCGTGGCCCACCCCGCTGGCGACGTGCTACGCGTCTCAGAAGTCCCCCCCGCCGAGCAACAACTCGTGCGAATCCGTTCCCGCGGCACATTGGCTGAAAACGGAACCCTCTCGCTCGACGTTTCCATCGCCTTCGACGGCATCAACGACACCGCCTACCGCGGCCACTTCCTGCGCCTGAAACCCGAGGAACGCCGCCGCTACTTCGAGGGACTGCTCAAAGCACGCCTCGCCGGCGCCGAGATCACCGCCTTCCATCTGATCCCGGAGCAGCTACAAAATACCGCCGAACCGCTGACTGCCACCCTCGCCTGCCGCGTCAAAGACTACCCCGTCACCGGCACGGATATCACCCTGCTGAATCTCCCCTGGCTCGGCGCCTCCATGGGCTACGTCAACATGTTGCTCAACACCGCCTCGCTGGAAAAGCGCCGCTACCCCTACGTAACCGAACTCGCCTGCGGCGTAGACGAAACCATCGAAATCGCCTGCGCCCGCGCCGCACTCGGAACGCCGCGCCAACTCCCCCCCGAAACGCGCATCCAACGCTCCGGCGTGACGTTCCACCTCGCGACCAGCCTGACCAACCAGACCCTGACCGGCCGAATGCGCTTCCTGCTCTCGCAGCCGGAGTTCACACCGGCGGAATATATCGACCTCAAGCAATCACTGCGCGACATCGAATTTGCCGCCCGCCACGCGCCGCTCTTCGCCGCCGCCGGCGGCACGCAACCCGATGCGCGTATCCTCTCGGATACCACGAGACTGCAGTTGACTTCGCCAACCGCCTGGACCGCCACGCGTACCATCGTGCGGCAGGTGTTGACCTATGCCGGCAAGCTGCGCTTTGCCGAGATCAAAATGCCCTTCAACCCCATCTGGCAAACCGCGGACCTGCTGGAAGCTTCGGTCTCCAACCGTAACGGGATAGTCCGTACCGTAGCGCCACAAGAGCGCAACTGCATGGACGCCCCCTGGGTGGCGGGGGCCCCGCGTTATCCGGCCGCCCAGATCCAGGTTGTCAGCCTTCCTGGTGTCGAAATCGGCAGCGTCATCCGTACCACGGTAACCCGCACGCAGAAGGATGCCGCGTTCTTCTCGCTCGAGCACGCCTTCGGCGGCTTTGAGCCGGTAGATGCCATGGCCCTTGAGATCACGGCACCGCAGGAGGTTCCTCTGCACCTCGACACCCGCCACGCCGGGGATCTGCGGCGCACCTGCGTCACCAACCGCAACGTTGTCACGTGGCGCTGGGAGGCCGGGGCTCTGGCCGCGACGAAGCCGGAAGACGACCTCCCCCCTTGGGCAACCTTCCGTCCAACGGTCCTGGCCTCGGCGGGCGACTGGAGCGCCTACGCGCGCGCTTGGCAGCAAGCCATCGAAAGCACCGTGCAGGTTGACCCCACCATCCGGGAACGGGCACAGACCGTGACGCGTGGCCTCAGCACCCCGGCGGAACGACTGCGTGCCATCCGCGACAACGTGGCCATCGACATTCGCGAGGACGGCCCCCCCTTCTTGGATCTGCCGCTCTCCTGCCTCACACCCGCCGCGCGCACGCTCACGGACGGCTACGGACATGCCGCGGACCGCGCCATTCTGCTGACCGCCCTGCTACGCACGGCCGGTTTCTCCGCCTCGCCGCTCCTGGTCTCCAGCGCACCACGCCTTACCCCGTCCCTGCTGGATCCCTATACGTCCACCCCGCAGCTCAATCTATACGACCAGATCCTGGTCAAGACCGCACTCGATGGCCACGAGATCTATCTCAACGACAGCGACCAGTACGCCGAGAGCGGCACAACCCCGCACGAGCAGCACCCCTACCTGAGCTTGGACGGCGGCACCGGTCGCGTGGCGGTCGCCCGTGCGCTTCGCAATCGTACCTGCGATGAATGGTCCATTGCCCTCGCGGCCGACGGCCGGGCCACTCTGACGGTAACCAACTGGTATTTCGGTACTGCCTGCGGTGAATTTCGTAAGGAATACAAGGAAATGCCCCCAGAGGACCGGAACCGTCACTTCCAGGGTTTGGTGGCAGCGGTCTCGCAGGCGGCTATCGCCACCGGTGCCCTCCTCACCGCCACGGACGTCTACCCCGGCTACCGCAGCTTCACCGTAGCGGCAGAACGCTACGCCGTGCGGGAAGGCCAGACCCTCACCCTGCAACTACCAATCGCCTACCTACCGATCCCAACCCTCCGGGCTGATCAGCGCACCAACCCCCTGCTGGTCACCCGCCCCAGAGAATACGTGTGGAACTGCCGTATCCTCCTCCCCCCAGACGTCCGGCGCCTTCCCGTCTTGCCCTCCAGTGCGGCCTACACCCTGCCGGAAGGGCTCGGCCAATTGATCACGGACGTGCAGCAGTGCCGGCAACCGGACGGACAGCTGGCCGTTTCCATCCGGCACACCGTCACCATCACACCCGCCATCCTCCCGCCCCATGCCTATCCGGCCCTGCTGGAGATTAACCGCCGCCTCCAGCACCCGACACAGCGCACCCTGCTGGCAGAGTTCTGAGCAAAAAAACGGCCGCGCACCACAAGCGAAAGAAACCACTGTGACAAATCCGACCATCGCGCGGCACACAATCCGCACCACCATCTGCGCCCTACTCCTCACCATCTGCCTGCTCGCGGTCGGCTGCACCACCATTGAGCGTCTGACTGCGCCAAAACCATTCACCCTGATTGTGCTGCCAGACACGCAACGGTACGCACTGCTATTTCCCAACATCTATGCCCGGCAGACGGCCTGGATCAAGGAGCAGCAAAAGGCGCACAATATCGTGGGCGTCCTGCACGAAGGCGACATCACGGATAAAAGCTCAGCGCAAGAGTGGGCCACCGCCGAACAAGCCATGCGCACGCTCGATGGGGTCGTGCCCTACTGCCTGGTCATGGGGAACCACGATTTTGATCCCGGCAGCAAACCTGCTCAGCGTAGCGCCAGCCGGTTCAACCAGCACTTCGGCAGCCAGCGTTTCGAGAAGTACCCGTGGTACGGAGGCCATTACGGCACGGGGAACGAAAACGCCTACTATCTGTTGCACGTGGATAAGAGTGACTTCCTGATCCTCTGCCTGGAATTCGGTCCCCGGGATGAAGTGCTCGCATGGGCCAACCAGATTGTCGCCGCACATCCGCGCCACCACACCATTGTACTCACGCACTGCTACACGTCCGCCACCGACACCAGGCCAAGGCTCAGGGCTTTGGCGGCATCGTGCTCATGATCGACGAGTTCCTGCTA
>CAYSHQ010000178.1:0-918 GCA_964430835.1 uncultured Lentisphaerales bacterium | reverse complement strand
GACCCCAGGGCAGGTCTGCCGGATTGCGGATCGCCGACACCAGAATCGGCCCGCATGACCCGGACACCCCTCATAGCATGGGATTTGACGGCAATGATGGCGAGCAGATCTGGCAGAAATTTGCCAGTCGTCACAAAAACATCTTCCTGGTGCTTAGCGGACACGTGCTCGGCGATGGACTGGGCCATCTCGTGAGCCAGGGGATCCATGGCAACCGGGTGGACCAGATCCTGGCCAACTACCAGATGCACAAATATGGCGGCACCGGTTGGCTGCGTCTGCTGCATTTTGATCCCGCCAATAACACCATCCGGATCAAGACCTATTCCCCCATGCTGGAGCGGTTTGCACGTGGCGAACAGAACCAGTTTGAAATCCCCTATCCCAAGGCGCAACCACTACCGGACACCCCCTGACGCGGGGGTTCCCAATCTTCCAGCCTACCAATCTTCAAACTCCCGCAGAACGGCGCACCGCATTGCCGATTGCAGATCCCGACCAAAAT
Organism: uncultured Lentisphaerales bacterium; assembly: GCA_964430835.1. Lineage (GTDB taxonomy): Bacteria > Verrucomicrobiota > Kiritimatiellia > RFP12 > CAIWXQ01 > CAIWXQ01. The sequence goes on along the minus strand of CAYSHQ010000178.1, from coordinate 413 downwards.
CGGGTATAGTAATGCCTTCTTGAACGGCTGACTCGGTCGTCCCACTGCCTGTTGCGGGATCGGCTGGCGGCCCTGACAACTGAAGGAGCGAGACATGGCTTACAAGATTACCGACAAGTGCACCACCTGTGGCAAGTGCATCGAGGCCTGCCCGGTGGAAGCGATCAGCAAGGGCGAGAAGAAGTACACGATTGACCCCGAGAAGTGCGTGGATTGTGGCGCCTGCGCGGGCGAATGCCCCACCGAAGCCATCGAACCGGGCTGAGGACGCCCCCGTACCACAATAAGACGGCCGGCGCGATCGCGTGCCAGCCGTCTTTCTTTTTTTGGTGGGCCCAGCTGGGCTCGCAGCCCACCGGATCGTCGCCCCCCCTCGGCAATGTGATCAGCCGCCATGAGCTCAGGACGCCAGT
>CAYSHQ010000177.1:0-5354 GCA_964430835.1 uncultured Lentisphaerales bacterium | reverse complement strand
CCAAGGGGGGGTGGCGGCATCTCTGCCTGTCGGCGGACCGGGTGCTGAATCCGACCGGCTATGGCCAGGACTTCTCCGGCCGGCAACCCACGTTCCTGAGAGGGAGCGAGACTTGGAGCGCGCCGGGCGACACGCAGTTCGATTTTATGGTCCCCGTGGATCGTACGCCGGGCCCGGGTGGCACCGTCCAGGAGGTCCGCGCCGGCGTGTTCGTGCGGCGGGCCGATCACGGCATGGGGAGCGCGTCCGGCAGCAAGCTGCGGGTCCTGTGGGATCTGACGAAATCTCCGGGCGTGAAGCCGGACACGAAAGTTCAGCTCAAGGCGCATGAGCTCATCATGCTGTATGTGGCTGAGGCCCCCTTTTACCTAGGCTCGGGCGCCAGCGAGTCCGCCGCCTTCTATCAGCCCCCCCCCGCGAAGAAGCAGACCGTTGAGAAGGAGCGGATCGTCAAGGGGAACGCCACCATGATCATCAAGGACCGGGAGGTGGGCGACGATCTGCTACTCCCCCCCTATCGCGTCACCAGTTCCAACGCGATTCCGACGGGTACGAAACCCGGCCGGCTCTGGGCGCGCGGCGCCGAACCGCTGGACGACGGCGAAATCCCGGCGGCTTTTCCCAGCGGGTACAAGGCTTTTTACATGGCCAGGTACCCCCTGGTTCCCAGCCATTATGCCCAGTGCCTGGATCTGCTGCAGCCCGACGTGTCGGAGGAGCGCTTTCACCCCGAAGGGTTTCCGTGTCATGGCAAGATTGTGCGGACGCCGGATGGGGAGGGTGGCGGCTACACCTATAAAGGCTACGGGAACAGGAAGAGCAAGGCGCTTTGGTACATGTGCTGGGCGGACGTTGCCACGTACGAGGATTGGGCGGGCCTGCGCCCGATGACGGAACTGGAGTTTGAGAAGTCGTTGCGCGGCCCGCGCCTGCCGATGAAGGAGGAGGCGGGGAGTTCGTTCTGGGGGGGAAGTTTCGGCGGCGGCCGCTACAACGCGCATCCGCGCGAGATTGTGGTGACGGTTGCCACCACCAACGGCCTGGCCTACTGCGGCACGCACGGCAGCGGCACGGCGACCAACTGGCCGGCGGACTGGCCCAGGAAGGACGCGAAGGGCACCGGCGTGCGCGGCGGACAGGAGGCGGCTTCCGGGCCTCCTGAGTTGGCGCCCGCCATGTGGTGCACCTCCTCCCGTCTGGATGCGGCGCTGGCGGATCCGGAGCGCTTTGTCACGTACGGTTGCCGCCCGGCGCGCACGGCACCGGAGGAGGCGAAGTGGAATTCGGTGCGGAACGAACGCGAAGAGAGTCCGCTGCTGCAGGGCGCGCCGTAGGGCGCGGCCGGCGCCGCCGGGTTGCGGTTCCGACGGGTTCGTGTGCGAAGGCTGAGAAGGACCCAGCGAGATGATGCAGGCGAAACGAGGGATAGAGGCGATGTCGCGGGGGCGCGCGCACGTCACAAGGCGGCTGCCGGCTTATGGCTGGCTGGTCGCGGCCTTGTTGGCTGCGGGCGCGGCGCCGGCGCAGTTGCTGGTGCCCGTGCAGCAGCCCAGCAAGAGCCCGCTCAGTGAGCACGTCTACTTCAGCAGGATCAGCCTGCTCCCGCGCGATGCGCAGAGCGCAGTCATCCAGTTCGACATCGGCTGGACCGGTTCCTGGCGGCACGATGTCAACCATGACGCGGCCTGGATCTTCTTCAAGTACCGCGTGGCAGGGGACGCGCAGCAGACCTGGCGGCATGTCTACCTGAAGGCGGACAAGGTGCTGAATCCCTCCGGCTACGGCCAGGGGGGCGCGGCCCCCCTCTCCTTTGCTTGGGGGTGCACACCCAAGGATGGCAAGACCTTCACCGCCGCCGGCGATACGCAGTTCGACTTCCAGGTCCCGGACGGTGCGGACGGGTTCACCGGCGCGTTTGTGCGCCGGGCCGACCACGGGATGGGGACGGCCTCCGGCGCGAAACTCACGGTCCTGTGGGATCTCACGAAGGCGGAGGGTGTCAAACCTGACACGCAGGTAGCGATCAAGGCGTACGGGATCCGTATGCTCTACGTTGCGGAAGGCCCCTATTCCCTGGGCTCGGGCGCCACGGAGAGCAGTGCCTTCTACACGTTCCAGCCAGAAAAGAAGCGAGGCGCCGAGAAGGAGCGCATCAGCATGGGCGGCGCCACCATGGTGATTCATGAGGAGGTGGCCGCGGCTGACGAGTTACCCCCATACCGCGTGACCAGTTCCAACGCGATTCCGACCGGCCGGACGCCCGGCCGGCTCTGGGCGCGCTCCGCCGAACCGCCGGACGGCGGCGAGATCCCGGCCTCGTTCCCCAACGGCTACCGGGCCTTCTACATGATGTTTTGCCCGATGCCGCAGGCCGTCTATGCCTGTTTCCTTAGTTCGCTGCCGCCGGATCAGGGCGAATATCATCACGAGCAAGGGAACCACGCCACGGAGGCCGGTTGGTCGGGCGCCATCGTCAAATCCACCGACCCCGAGAACCCCTACGAGTTCCACCACGGACGCCTGAAGAGCCATTGCACCTGGTGGCTGAAGTGGGACGATGCCACCGCCTTTGCGGCTTGGTCCGGCTTGCGGCCGATGACGGAGCTGGAGAACGAGAAGGCCCTGCGCGGGCCGCGCCTGCCAGCGCGCGAAGAGGCGGGAAACTCCTTTTGGGGCGGCAGTTACGGCGGGGGACGGTACAACGCGCACCCGCGCGAAATGGTGGTCACGGTTGCCACCACCAATGGCTTGGCATACCGCGGTACGCATGGCAGCGGCTCGCCCACCAACTGGCCAGGCGACTGGCCGGCCAATAAGTCGGCGCAGGGCACGGGGATCCGCAACGGCCAGGAGGCGGCCTGCGGGATCACCGAATTGCGCGCGCCGATGTGGTGCACCTCCTGCCGGCTCGAGGCGAACCTCAACGACCCGGAACGGGGCAAACTTTACGGTTTTCGCGCGGCGCGCACGGCGCCGGAGGCTGCGAAATGGAACTCCGTGCGGCAGGAAGAGGAGACCAGCCCGGTCTTGCAGGGCTTGCCGGGGGGCGGGCGGTAAGGACACGACGGGCGCTTGGACGAAGCGTACCGGCGGTTGGCGCGGGCGCTGTCGCGGGCGACAGGCCGGCTTGCATAAACAGTAGAAGGGTAAGGCGATGATACGATCCGCAATGCATAGGTCCCGGGTGCTGACGCAGGCCGGGCTGACAGTGGTCCTGATGGCCGCGGGGGCGGCCATGGCCCAGGAGGCGCTGGAGGTCCCCAAGTCGTACGGCGAGGCGAGCCGGGTGGATACGCCGATCCTGCGCGTGCCGTTCCTGAGCAAGCCACCCGAGATCGACGGAATCATGCAGCCGGGTGAGTGGGATGACGCCTCCGCGCTGTCGGCCTTCCGGTACGATGGCGACAACGGGATCTTCACCCACCTGGCGTCGCATCACATCCAGCTCAAGGTGTATGCCGGGTTTGACCGTGAATTCCTCTATTTCTGCATGAGCTCGCCGGTCTTCCCGGAAGGTTCCTGGCTCAAGGCCCGCGGCCGTTTCCCTGACACCCTGACGCACCCGCTCTACGGCACGCTCAATGACGACCACACCGAGCTGGAAATCCGCCCGCTAGAAGATTTGAAGCTGGGCAATAAGCTGGGGCTGTTGCGCTGGGATGTCAATCCGATCGGCACCATCAACGACTGGTATTACGGCAAAGGCAGCTCCGATTTCAAATACACCTCGGGCGCCTACATCCGCACCGTCGCGGATGACAAGAACTGGGTGATCGAATACCGGATTCCGTTGAAGTCGCTGCAGTACCTCGGGTACGCGGGCCAGGACGAGACCGGCCGCCCGCTGGTCCAGATCCCCCCCCCGGACGGGACGGCCTACCGCTTCTGGTGCGCGCGCGGCATCGGCGGCAATGGCGCCTTCTTCAACAACTTCGACGACACGGACTGGGAGACTATGCAGACCAAGCTGATCTTCGATGCGCAGTCCCCTGTGATCCAGGTCAACGAGCTCGGCCGGATCATGGATAACCGGATCGAGCTGGAAGTGACCCTCAAAAATCATAACACCCGCTCGGAAACGGTGCGCCTCGGCTTCCACGTCGAGAGCGCGGACGGCCCGGTCTACTCGAGTTACAACGACCCGGAAACACCCAACGGGCTCGTCGAGCTCCGGCCGGGCGAGACGCGCAAGATCCGGCTGCGCGATCTGAACCCCAAGTTGACGCTTGAAGGCAACGTGCTATGGTTCGACGTGCGTAGCGCGGGCACGCCCGCCCGCAGCCTGTTCCGCACCCGGCTGATCCGGGCCCACCTCATGGACGGCGGCAGGGCGGGACAGCCGAAGAAGTCGTATCGCGAGCGGCGCCTGGATGTGATCAAGACCCTGCGGCCAGAGCGCATCCCCTTCTTCGACTTCCGCCTCGAGGTCTCGCCGTACACCAAGCGCCTGATGGCCGTGCTGGACCGCGGCATCGTGGGCGTCAAGGAGGAGGTCAAAACCGCGGTCGAGGCGCAGTTGGTCGTCAACAACATCGTGGACGGCGAGGAGCGCATAGTGCATGAGTTCAAGGCGCCGGTGATCGGCGATTACGCCATGTTTGACGTGATCGCGACCAACCTGATGCCGGGCGAGACGTACACCGTGACCGCGCTGATGTTCGACGAGAACATGAAGATCGTCGGCGAGCAGGTCGAGAAGGAGCCGTTCATCAAGCTGAACTCAGGGATCACGGCTGGCACGACCGGCACCAAGGCCGACAAGTTCTCCACGCTCCCGGGGGTCGAGGACTCGACGGCCGGCCAGGTGCGCGAGGGCATCGCGGGCCGGGAACGGGCGGGGGGTGCCGTCAAAACCGAGAGTTTCCAGCGGGCCTCGTGGATGGACAATCAGGCCGGGCTCATGGACGAAGTCTGGGAGCCGTTCGTGCCGCTGCGTGTGACGGACAAGGGGTTCGAGACGCTGAAGCACCGCTTCACCATAGACGCCTCCGGCCTCCCCGCGCAGATCGAGATCCGGCCGGATCTGCGGGAGCTGCCACTGGAACTGCGCGCCGCCACGGCGGTGCCGGCGGAGGTCCTGCAAACCATCGGGCGCGGCGAGCAATTCCGTGCCCCTATGCGGTTGGAGGCGGTCGTGGACGGCAAGCGCGTGGCGGCCACGGTGGTCACCCCCGCCAAGCTCATGCGGAGCGGCAAGAGCGAAATCGAATATGCCGCCACCCTGCAAATCGGCCCGGTCCCGGCAGAGCTCAAGGTGCGCTACGATTGCGACGGTTCCTTCCGGGCCTCCCTGCGCTACGGCGGCGAGACGCCGGCCAGGATTGACCGGCTGGAACTGGTGACGGACATCGCCG
>CAYSHQ010000176.1:0-5359 GCA_964430835.1 uncultured Lentisphaerales bacterium | reverse complement strand
GACTTCACGCAGGACGAGCTGCAGCGGCTGCTCGAGAGCGGCGCCACCTTCGTCTCCTGCGGCCCGCAGATCCTCCGCACCGAGACCGCCGCCCTCTGGGGGCTCTGCGTCCTCGGCGCCGAGTTCCTCTAACGATGGGGTGGCCGGCCAGGACCTACCTGGGCACCACGAGGATATTGATCGTGGCTTCCCGGGTATAATTCGTTTTCACCGTCCCGTCCGGCTCCTTCGCGACATCCCACGCCTTGAAGGTGAAGGAATCGGGGCCGCGATAGGCATCAACCGAACTGTACTCCAGCACCGGCAGCTTGCCGCTGACCCGGCCATGCTGCGGCGGAGTCACAATGCTGTACTGCAGCGGGTCGTCATCTTCGTCACGCACGGGCATCTGGATCGCGGAATTCAATCCTGACCGGTTGGTGATGCCGGCATCCCACGCCACCGGCAGGCGATTCGCGCCGCGCGTCACCGTGACGACCACGCTGGTCGAAACGCCCTCTCCCTTGCCGTCCCAGACAAACAGGTTCACAATATTGGTCCCGAACTTGGTGTAGGTGTTGCTCACCACCGAGCCTGAAGCGCCGCCGCCGCCGCGCTGGGTCTTGTCGGCGAACTTCCAGGCGTACGTGAGCCGGTCGTCATCAGCATCCGTGGCAGCGGCCTTGAACTGCACCGTCAGCGGCGCGGGGCCGGTCGCCGCCGAAACGGCGACCTCGCGGATCACCGGCTCCTGGTTCATGATGCAGACCAGACGCACACCCAGATCCGGGGCCTGATAGGGCGGCGGGAATTCCACATGCGGCCACATGTCCTTGCGCCGCGAAGCCGCCCGACAGAACGCCGGCATCGAGTTCCACGCGCCGCCGCGGATACCCATGTAATAATCCCTCGCCGTACCCAGGATAAAGGGATCGGTAACGGCGGCGGAGCCCCAGTCGTTGGTCCAGTTATCCCCCGTCCACTCGGCCACATTGCCGAGCATGTCGTACAAGCCGAAGGCGTTGGGCTTCTTCTGCCCCACTGCATGGGTGCCGGAATAGGGGGCGTCGGACTGCCGTTCACGCCACTTGCGGGTGTCGAACGCCAGCTCGCTCGCGAGACCGCTGTTGCCGCCGTACCAGGCGATCTCGTCCAGTTCCGGCCCGTGGTACGCCCCCTTGATCGTGAGCGGACCGTTGTAGAGCGCGGACGAAGTGCCGGCGCGGCAGGCGTATTCCCACTGCGCCTCGGTCGGCAGGAGATACCGTAACCCGGTCCCTTTCGCGAGGCTGTTGAGCTTCGCAAGAAAAGATACGCTCACTTGCAGGAAATTCACGTTCTCAACCGGCGCCCGGTCGCCGGCATACTGGAAATACGAGGGGTTGCTCCCCACGACCCGGTGCCACTGCCCCTGCGTGATCTCGTACTTGCTCATCCAGAACCCCTTGGTGAGCGTCACGGTGTGCAGGGTCTCGTTGGGGGCGCGGCCGGCCTCGGACGCGGGGCTGCCCATCTCGAACTTGCCGGGCGGGATCCAGACGAACTCGATGCCGGTGAGCGGCGCAGTCCAGGGCTTGCCGGCTTCCGGCGTGGCCGGCCCTTCGGGGATCCTGGCCGGGACATTCCCTTCCAGCACATTGATGGTGCACTCGGCCCAGTGCACCGCGCCTTTTTCCTTGCTAATTAACCGTGTCAGACTGATCACCGGCCAGCAAGGTCCGAGGACGCCTTTCTCCGGCTTAAAAAGAACCTGCTGGTCCGGGTAGAGCTTGCCGTCCACTTCCGCCAGCACGATTCCCGCTGCTGGCGGATTCGCGCCGAGGTCGAAGCGGTAGCAGCCGTTCTCATCCGTGGTGGTGGCCACCCGGCGAGCCAGCGCGCGGGGGTCGATCTGCTCCATCTTATCCACCACCGGCAACGGCGCCCCCCACGGGAAGAAATAGACCGGTGCGCCGGCCACGGGCGTACGCTGGCCCGTGCGGGCTACCTTCCAGACGCTGCCGACCACGCCCCCCTCCGGCGCACCGGACGCCGTGAGCAGGCGCATCCCGCGGGCGGGGATATAGAGCGGCCCGTACAAGGTAAAGCCGGCGCCCATCTTACTCGTCTGCACATACCCGCCGGTGAGCGGGTCTTTCAGGCAGCCAACCACCATCCCGGCCCGGACTGACTTGTCCTTCTGCGTCCTGAGCTTAATGTTCACCTTGACGTCCGAGTCTCGCATGGGGTCGGTTTCCATCGACTGCTCGCGGTTCCAGTCGCTGCCCGGCGGGATGCGCGCTGTGTTCTGCCCGGCGATGACGTTGTACGTGGTCTGTTTGTTCTCCCCGTTGAACAGGTAGGCGGGGTTCTCCATGTAGAGCAGTTCCCGCACCGGATGGTCGCTCTCGTTGACGAGCACCAGCAGGGCCTTCCGGGGAGACGCCAAATCCGCGACCGGACGCAGGTAGAGGGAGACGCGCACACGGCCGGCGGGGTTCTCGGTGGTGAGCGCAAAGTTTTGCTTGGCGTCGGCTTCAAAGGCTTCGCCGTAGCGCACGAGGCCGATGCCGAAGTCCTCCGCGCGCCAATAGGGGAGGAACTCGGTGAGGCCATCGTCCCGGAAGTAGCCGAACTGTTCCAGCGCGTTGACCACGTCGGCCGCATAGGTGCGGTTCGCCACCCCCGCGATATCCACGCCGATGTCATGCAGCAGCGCGCGCCCCAGGATCATGTTATCCACGGCAAGGGAGCCGCCCGGCGCGGTGAGCTTGCTGCCGTTCGAGCGCAGTTGCGCGGCCAGGGCGGTATGCGGGGCGGCCAGGTAACGGAAGAGCGCCAGGGGGTAGCGGTCGGCGATGGTGTTCGTCGCGGTCAGGGCATCGCCGCCGACCGGTCCTTCCAGGATGGCGCGCGCGGCGCGGGCTTCGTAGACCGTGCCGACGTCGGCGCGGACCAGAAGGTTGCTACCGGCCAGAGCGGCGCGTGCGGCCGCGTCGAGCGCCGGTGTCGCCGCCGGTTCCTTCCAGGCCTGCCACTGCTGTTGACGCCGGTCCGCGTCCGGCGGGCGGGACGGATGCACCAGGAGTGTGAACGCGGCGGTACGTTCCCCGCTGCCCGGAGAGTTGTTGACCAAGGCGATCTTCCAGATCACACGGGTCGAGCCATTCTCGTTCTTTTTCCGATCCACCGTCATCGAGGGGGTTTTGCCGCCGATCGCGAACCCTTCACCGCCATGGGGGAGCCAGGTGAAGCCGCGGTCCCCGTTGCCAAGAAAGAAATGCTTGATCAGCCCCTTGCGTTTGCTGCCATCGCCCACCGGGGTGGCACCGTCACTCCAGAGCGACCCCGGGCTGGATTCGAGCGTGCCGAAATCCGGGGGGAGCGGTTGTTTACCGGCGAGCAGTTCCGGCAGATCGCCCGCGATCACCGTATCTACCGGGCCGCTGAGTTCCATGATCAGGTCGAGCCGCTCGAGCTCCGTTCCCTTGGCATCGTAGGTCAGTTGTCCGGTCATGGCGCCGTCGGGGGCGTACAGCAGCGTCAGCCGCCCCTTCAGGGCGCCCGCCTGCCAGGTGGAGACCGCCTCGACCCCCTTGTCGGTCTGGTTCAGCGTGGCCGGCGCGTCGGCCGTGAGTGGGGCCACGGTTTTGTCGAGGGTGGCCTCGAGCCGCATTGGGGCGGCCAACTGGGGGCCGCGCGAGATCATGCGCAGCAGGGACGCCGACAACTTTTTCTCGGTGCGGTAGGCCAGTGGGATGCTGTTGGTGGTCGCGATGATCTCCAGTTGCGCGGGCAGGCCGAGGGGGTCGACCTCAAACAGATGCATCGGCATCCGGACCACCCGGTTCGATGCGGACGGCTCAGCCGCGCCGGCCGGTCCGCCCCCCATCGTCAACAGGGCGGCAACCACCGCCGCCGCGCCAGACACGGAACTGAACAAACTGGTCCTGCTCTTCATGATGCAACCTCTCCGTTTTCTCTTCCTGAACAACGAAATCCGACGACAAAAGCCATCCTGCTACGGGCGGTGCTCCGCGTAGAGGATCCGATAATCATGATACGGAACGAACACCGGGCCATACCGCTCGGCCTGATCCCCGGCCTGCTGAATCACGGCGTCCGTCTCGAAGTCGCGCACGGCCGGTGCGGCCGCGTTTACGCCCCCGTCCTGCCAGCCCCCCTTGAGGATCTCGGGCACCTTTTTGCGGGCGATGATCGCGCCGCTGCGCAAGGTGTTGGCGCCGCCGAGCAGGCGCTTCGCATCCAGCAGGTTCAGCGGCAGTTCGCTGTCCCGCTCCGACTCGTTCAGGATCACGAAGATCGCCTGGTACCCCCCCTTGCTCCCCTCCAGCGGGCGGCGGTAGACGGTCACGCGCACCTTGCTCTCCTCCTGCGGCTTGTCGCCCATGCGCACCAGCGCATCATTGCGCCAGAACGGGAGTTTCTCGACGTCGTCATCGCGGAAGAAGCCGAACTTGTCCAGCCGGTCGAGCAGCCGCAGGGCCTGGTCCAGATCCTGGAACCACCCCTTGGGGCCACCGCGGTTCATGGGGCTGTGCGCGTCCCGCGTGACGCCGAAATCATGCAGCAGCGCCAGCCCCAGCTTCTGCCGGTCGAACCGCGGATCGTCGCCCGGCCCCACCGGGTTGCGGTCCGGGATCAGGGTGGTGCAGACGCCGGCGTAGTTCATGGCCAGGGTGCGGTAGAGGGGGTTCGAGTAGCGCTCGATCAGGTCGACGTCATACGCGTTCACCTCGGCGCCGACCGAGCGCGTCAGGGCGGTGTTCCAGACGTACGACTCCAGCAGGCGCCCCGTATTGTTGGCCTTGACCTGCTGGCGCGGCGGGACATTCTCCACTGTCGCCACACGGGCCAGGCGTTTGTACAGGTCGCGCATATGGAAGGCCATGAACGCGGGCTGCCACGGGATTTCATTGGTACTGATCTGGCTCCGTGGCCGCAGATAGGCCTCCCCCATCGACAGGTTATGGGTGACGGAGATCGGGCTATAGTCGTTATACCACCAGCCGGTCCGGCGGCCGAGGCTGATCAATCGGCTCAGGTAGTAGGCGCCCTTGTCCGCGAAGAGCCGGTCCATGTCGGGCAGGTCCAACGCCCCGGCGCCATTCGCGAAGCCATAGCGGAAATACGGCGGCGCGTCGTTGCGCCAGGACGTGCGTTGTTCGTCCGGTATCTGCGTCGGAGCGCCGGCGGCGTCCTTCCACCAATCCAGAAGCTTCTGGTCCTCCATGATGTAGGTGTAGACATCCGGCGACTCGTCCCAGTTGGCGGTGGTATGAATCTCCATCAGCGCCCACATCTTGCCAACCGTATAGTGCCAGGCCTGCTGCCGGAACTTCTCGGGCTTGGGCTTAGCCGGATGGGTGAGAATCGAGAA
>CAYSHQ010000175.1:916-5361 GCA_964430835.1 uncultured Lentisphaerales bacterium | reverse complement strand
GCCGAGCGTGTTCTTCGCGGGCTTCGTGGTGGAAACTCCCCATTGGCGTCCATTGGCGTGCATTCGCGGTTCCGCCACCTAATCCCTGCGCATCCCGCTGCTCGTTCACCCGGCGCGAGCAACCAAGCACCAAGAACAACGAACCAAGAACTACCACCTACCACCTTACCCGGTTGTCAGGACGCATAAAACCGTCGGGCCATGGCCGTGCTGAGCGGCCAGAGCGCTAGCAGGACGGCGGCGAGGAATAAGCCCGGCACCCCCCCCAGCGCGCACAGCCCCGCCTGCACCAGCAACAAGCCGCGGATCAGCGCGCCAATCGAGGGGCCCACCAGCGCCGGCGGTGGCACACCGCGCAGCCGCCAGGCCTGATACCCAGCCCATAGCGCTGCGCCACCCAACAGCAACAGGGCGGACCGTGGCGCCGGCTGCACCCACCACCCCACGGCCACCCCCAGACCAACCACCGCCGCCAGCGGCACCCAGCGCCGTACGCCCAACCGCACGGCCACCGTCTCGCGGTCCGCCACCGCCGTAACCCCCGCAATGTAGAGCGTCACACCTGCCACGGCCGCAATGACCAAGCCACCTGCCACATCGCCCCCGGCGGCCACCGCCCCCAGCAGCACACTACCGCCCCGGCACGCCCCCATGGCCAGCGAACCAGCCACCAGGCGATGCTTCAACCCGCTGTTATACGCCAGAATGGCACCTTGGGTGCAGGCCGCCGCCAGCAGCGTTCGCCCCCCGGCCGCCCCGGCCAGCAGCAAGCCGCACACGCCACACAACGCGGCGGCCAGCCACGCTGCGCGCCGCGAGATACGTCCGCTGGGGATCGGACGCGTAGGACGGTCACGCCGGTCCTCCGCCTCATCGGCCACGTCGTTACCAATCAATCCGCCCACATATAGCCAAAGCGCCGCCAGCATCGGCAGCAGTGCCAGGCGCCAATCCGGCGCCTGCGGGGCCAGCAGCCCCGCCACCACAAACCCGGCCAGCGGGTCTCCCGGCACGGTGAAGAGATTGGGCGGACGGATCAACTGCCACCAGGCGCGCCAACGGGCACGGCCGAAATCGTTCGCAGGTTGTGGATCTGCCATCGGCATCTTGTTTTTGCGATGCTACCTACCGCTGAAAGGCCTGCGGATCCACGGGCGTAAGGGTCAGTTCCGGTTGCCAGTTAGGCGACTGAGCATAGAACTGCATCGGATTGTCGTGCACCAGGGCCTGGATCGTAGATGCCGGATGCCCGTCGCTGGCGAGGTGCGCCGCCACCTTGACCAGGCTCAGCGGATCCGAGATCCCCCAGTCCGCCGAACCGTTAACAATCATCCGTTCGCAACCGTACTGCCGCACCATGTCGGAGACGCGCTGCGGCGTGAGTTTCGAGATCGGATAGACCGTCATGCCACAATAGCAGCCAGTTGGCCGACAGACCGGCAGGCTCTCCTCGGTATTGTGATCGAGCACAATCCGGTCCGGGTTGACCCCCAGTTCCCGCAGAATCGCCACGGTGCGCCCCGCCCCGCGCACCTTCTCAACATGTGGCAGGTGGATGATCACAGGCAGGTCGAGCGACTGGGCCAGTTGCAACTGCCGCACAAAGGCGCGCTCCTCATGCGGGGTGATAAGGTTGAAGCCGATCTCGCCCAGCGCCACACAGCGCGGATGGCGCAGATACTCGCCGAGCCCGGCGATGACCTCGTCTGCCAGACCGGCATCTTCGGCCTCCTTGGGGTTCAGCGAAACGGCCGCAAAGTGGTCGATGCCGAAGCGTCGGGCGCGCACGGTCTCGAACTCCAGGATCAACCGGTAGTAATCAAAGAACGTCCCGGCATAGCGGCGGTTGGCGCCCAGCCAGAAAGACGGTTCCACGCACGCGCGGATGCCGGCCCGATACATGGCCTGGTAATCGTCAGTCGTGCGCGAGTACATGTGAATATGCGGTTCGATGATCGTCATAAGCCCCCTGCCCTTGCATCACTCCGGTCACCCTATCATGCCGGCAAGCGTCGCGACAATCGTATAAACGCCGCGGCGCACCCCTCGGTTCACGACCAACAACTCCATCATTGCTGTCCAAGGGAAAACGGGTATCATAGCAATCTGCATGCGGGTACACATGTGTGGCCGTGGCAAGACAGGTGGTTATCATGATTCGAACCGTGCAGGATCATATCTGGGCATTTGACTGTGAATGGGTGCCGGACCCGCGGGCCGGCCGCCTGCTCTATAAGTTGCCCGAGGACATGCCCGACCGGGATGTGCTGGCCGAGATGTGGCAAAGGAATGGCGCCACGCCCGAAGAGCCCACGCCTTTTCTCAAGACCGTGCTCTGCCGGGTGGTCTCCATTGCGGCGGTGCGGCGGCGTGTGCGCGGCGACGAGGTGAAACTCGACCTGCTCTGGCTGCCGCGCGATCCGGACAGTGCCGAACAGCAGGCGGAAGCCAGTGTCGTCGGCAAATTTCTGCAGGCGCTGGGCAAGTCCAAGCCGCAACTGGTCGGCTACAACTCCCGGTCCGCCGACCTGCGCATCCTGGTACAGCGTGCCGTGACCCTCGGCCTCGCCGCCCCGGAGTTCTGTCACCGCCCGGACAAGCCGTGGGAAGGCGTAGACTATTTTCACCGCGACAACGAGTGGCACCTGGATTTGATGGAGCACCTCAGCGGCTGGGGCAAGGGCGCCGGCGTAGCGTTGCACGAGATTGCCACCCTCTCCGGCATCCCGGGCAAGTTCGACACCGACGGCCTGCAGGTCGCCCCCATGTGGCTCGATGGACACTTGCGCGACATCGTGCGCTACAACTGCTTCGATGCCCTGACCACCTACCTGGTCTGGCTGCGCATGGCGCACTTCGCCGGCCATTTCGACAACGCGCGCTACGAAAGCGAGCAGGATCTGCTCCGGGAACTGATCATGCAACTGAGCGAACAGCCGGAAACCGAATTTCTCACCCGTTACTTCGAGGAATGGGAACGACTGCAAATGCTGACCGGACAGACATAACGGCCGCGCCACCGGGCGCCGGGTTTGTCCCTGCGCCTTCACCGCTCTTAACCGGAAGGCTTCCCCATGCCAACACCACAGCAAATCGCACCCCTGATTGATCATTCCCTGCTCAGCCCCAACCAGACGGCGGCCATCGTCAGCGAAGGGTGCCAGCAGGCGCTCGCGTGGGGTGTGGCCGCCGTATGCGTCACGCCCTGTTATGTGGCGACCTGCGCCGACATCCTGCGCGGCAGTCCGGTGGCCCCCTGCACCGTGATCGGCTTCCCACACGGTGCTCAAGCCCAGTCCGTGAAACTCTACGAGGCCCGCCAGGCCTTGGCCGACGGCGCCACCGAACTCGACATGGTCATTAACATCTCCGCCGCGGTCAGCGAAGATTTCGCGTACGTGACCGAGGAGATCCGCGCCGTGCTGGAAGCCGTCCATGGGGAAGGCGCCAAGCTCAAGGTCATCTTTGAGAACTGCTATCTGACGGACATCCACAAGATCCGGCTGTGCGAGCTCTGCGTGGCGCTGCGCGTGGACTGGGTCAAGACCTCCACCGGGTTCGGTGCCACCGGTGCCCCGGTCAAGGCTGTGACCCTCCCGCTACACCGCTGCGTCCCGGACGTGCAGGTCAAGGCGTCCGGCGGCATTCGCGACCTGCACTCCGTGCTGATGTTCCAGCAGCTTGGCTGCACGCGCATCGGCTGCTCCCGCACGGCCGATGTGCTGGCGGAATGCGCCCGGACCTAACTGTACCCAACCCCGCGACGGCACGCACCCTCAGCCGGAAAGAAGCATGCACGCCATAAATCAAGCCTTGGTCTTCCTCAAGCCCCATGTCGTCCACAACCGTGCCGCAGTCACCCTCGTCGAGGACGTCCTCGACGAAGCCGGTCTGGCGATCGTGGCCCGCCGTTCCTGGGACGCGGCCGAGATGCGCGCCAACCGCATGGCCGATCGCCACTATGCCAGCCACGCGCGCGCCGGCACCTGCCTGGATCCCGCACGCCTGCCGCTGGACGATCACGCGCGGCAGGAATTCGCGCTGCTATTCGAGCGGAAATGGGAGGAGGCCGTGGCCGCCGGACGCGTCGTCAGCGGCCTGGTGGCGCAGGAGCAACTGGGGGTAAGCGCCGACGAGCTCAACACCCGCTGGGCTACGTATCAGGCCCGCAAACTCGCCACCGGCCTCTATGTCGCGCACTTCACGGACGAGGACCTGTATGTCATGAACGGGTTCTACCCCTCTATGCGCGAGATCTTCACGGCGGCAGTCTTCGGCACCAGTGCGCTCGCGTCGGCCTTCGTGTCGGCCTTCACGCTGCCCAACCTCTTCCGCCGCCTTCTCGGCGAAGGCGCCCTGACGGCGGCCTTCGTACCGACGCTCACCGAGGAACTCGAGCAGCGTCAGCGTGCCGGAGCCTTTGTCCTGGTCAGCCAGGTCACGAG
>CAYSHQ010000175.1:0-906 GCA_964430835.1 uncultured Lentisphaerales bacterium | reverse complement strand
TGAACGGTTTCTCCCCCTCCGTGCGTGAAATCTTCACGGCGGAAGGCGCCGCCATTCAGGCACTGCTGCTGGAGTTTGAGCCGGAGCAGCTCCCGTGGCAGCGTTTCCGCGACGAGATCATCGGCGCCACCAACCCCGCCGCCGCCGATGAGGAGTCCATTCGCGGGCTGCTCTACGACCGGCAGCAAAAGCTCGGCATCAGCGTCTCCTACCGGGAGAATATCGTGCATGCCAGCGCCTCTGCCTTTGAAGCACTGGGCGAGAAGGCGCTCTGGCTGCCGGAGCTGCCGCTGATGTGCGACCCGCTCTGGCGGGCCTTGGAGGGGAGCGGCCTCACCTTCGAACGCCTGCAGACTTGGCGCGAAGAGAACCCGCTGGCAACGTTCGCGGGACGCACCGCGCCCCTGCTCGACCTGCTGGAGAACCTCGACACCGCCCCCACCGCAGAGGCCCTGCGCCAACTCACCACCTCACCCTGAGCAATAAGGAGGTTACCCCATGATCCGCCCACCAGCCGAGATGCCCAGCGAAGTCCGCCCCAACATGCGCGGCGGCGTGGGCGAAGTCACCGTCCAACACCTCTTTACCTCCCCGGAATTCGGCGGCAAAGTCCGCCTCTGTGCCCGGCTTACCATCCCGCCGGGGGCATCCATCGGCACGCACCAGCACACCGGCGAGGACGAGGTCTACCTGATCACGCGTGGCACCGGCTTGTTGACCGAAGAGGGGCGTGAAAGTCGCGTCACCACCGGCACAGCCATCCTGACCGGCCAAGGCGCCTCCCACGCGGTGCGCAATGACACCGCCGAGCCGCTCGAGATCCTGGCGTTCATCGTGCAGTACTGACACCATCCGCCAGCCGGTTCCGCAGCGTCGTGCGGCGCTCCCGCACTTCGTTGTTCTGGA
>CAYSHQ010000174.1:0-5378 GCA_964430835.1 uncultured Lentisphaerales bacterium | reverse complement strand
CCACCGTGGCCCGCGCCGCCTGGAAGAGCTCCGGCGTACCATCCCGCGTGATCCGCGTCAAGGGGTGCAGCCCGATCAGGTTGGACATGTGGCGATGACCGGGCTCGCACTCCTCGTAGTCCTCGATCCACTCCTGCACGATCCCCAGCCGCGGGCTGATCACCACCGGGGCGAGACGGGCCTTCACGTCGCGCAGCCGTGCGACAAAGGCCGGATCCTCCGTCTTCAGGACCGCCATCGCCTCCAGGCAGTCGTCCGCCAGCTGGTCGATCAGCGCGAGGTCCATCGTGGCCCCGTACGTGAACATGCTGTGCGACCCGTCCTTGGCCACGAAGACGTTCTCGGGCGAGTGACTGGGGCTGGTCACCAGCTTCCCCGCGCACGGCGTGCCAGCCGGCGCCTCGACCAGGAAGTCGCAGGCAAAGATCGCCGCGCCGCGCATCAGCGGCCACAGTTTCTCGGCCAGCAACTTCTTGTCGCCGCTGAAGCGATAGTGTTCCATGCCATGCGTGGCCAGCCAGATCGCGCCCATCGGCCAGATACCGCAGGCGCCGTCCATGGGTTCTACGCAGCCGTGCACATCGCAGACATGGTGCGCCACCCAGCCGTCGCAGTTGTAGATCTTGCGGGCCGCCGCATGGCCGGCTGGCTCGATCAGGCTCATCCAGTAGAACAACGGCTCCTGGCACTCGATCAAGTGCGTCGGACCCGCAAGCCAATAGTTCATCTGCATGTTGATGTTGGTGTGGTAGTCGCTGTCCCACGGGGATGCCATGTGGTAGCTCCACACCCCCTGCAGGTTGGCCGGCATCGAGCCCGGTCGGCTGCACCCCATCAGCAGATAGCGCCCGAAGTGAAAGTAGAGGGCCTCCAGGCCGGGATCTTCGGCGCCCTTCTTAACCCGCTCCAGCCGCTCGCTGGTCGGCAGTTCGTCGCCCGGCGAGGCAGGCAGCTCGAGACGCACGCGGTCGAACAACCGGCCCTGTTCCGCCACATGGTCGGCGCGCAACCGGTCCCAATCCTTCCCCGCCGCGGCGGCCAGGGTCGCGCGACAGCGTGCGACCGGATCGGCCGAAAGATTGCCCGGCGCCACGTACGAGGTGGCCACCGCCAGCCGCAGCTCCACGGCATCCGCGCCGCGCACGCGCAGGCAGTCCTCTTCGTCCTTCAGCGTACCGCCGATCACCCGCGCCTGCAGCAGCATGGCAAAGCGCATGCCGCCGCGCGTCAGGCGGCCGGTCAGCAGCAGTTGTCCGTCCGGCGTGGCCACGCGCGAACACACGTCCTGCTCGCGCTGCAGGTTCAAATCCAGGTCCCCCTTGCCGGGGTCGAAGACGATCCGCGTACAGATCAAGTCATCCGGCTTCGAGCAGAAGTGCTCCCGTTGCTGCCGGAAGCCACGGCAGTTGAACCGCGTGGTGGCAATGCCGGTGGCAAGCTCCAGGTCGCGCTCGTAGTCATGCACGGCGTAGACGACCTCCCACCACGGCCCCCCGGGCACCGGATTGAAGAACCCCATCTCGTGGCTCGGCCGCACGCGCCCGCCGGCCCAGTCGATCACCAGCTCGCCGGCGCTCTGATAGGAGTCGATGTTGCGCTCCGGCGAAAGCAGCGCCTCCTCGGCCAGCGTATAGGCCTCGCTGTTCCGCCCCGCAAACAGCAGCTCCCGGATCTTCGGCAGCTCCTGTTTGGCGCGCGGGTTGGCCCGGTCCAGGCGCGTACCCTCCCAGAGCGTCTCCTCGTTGAGCTGGATGCGCTCGCGCGCCACGCGGCCATGCACCATGGCGCCCAGGCGGCCGTTGCCCAGCGGCAAAGCGTGATACCAATCCCAGGCATGCTGCCGATACCAAAGCCGCGTCGGGGAAGAAAGTGCTGCAGAAGTCATCGTTGTGTCCCTTGTTGTGTTGTTAATCTGGTCAAGCGGACCCAGCGGGCCCACCGTACGTATGCTGTGAATTTCTGAAACCCGTTCCACCATTTCCGTGTTACGCCCGCGCCACGCGTACCTGGCAGGCATGGCCATTCAGGTCCAACGCCGCACCATCGGCGAGCGCCGTCATGCGCATACAAGCCACCGCCAGCGTCTCATTGGCAATATAGGCGCGGTGGGCCTGCACGGCCGCCGCCACGTCCTCATCCGCCACGAAATCAATGGCAATGCGCTGGGAAACCTCGAAATCCGCCTCCTTGCGCAGATTCTGGATCCGGCTGACAAACTCCCGCGCCAGCCCCTCGCGCACCAGCTCCGGCGTTAGGGCCGTCTCGATGGCGACGATCACACTCTCCGCAGCGGCCACGACCATCCCTTCGCGCGGTGTGCGCTGGATCACCACATCCGCCGCTTCGATCTTCGCCGCCTCGCCCTCCACCTCTACGGTGACCGGTCGGCCGGACGCCAGGAGCGCGGCGGCCTCGGCCGGCAGCGCACTAATCGCCGCGGCGGCCTGCTTCATCTTGGCGCCAAACCGCGGCCCCAGTTTGCGAAAATCCGCTTTCAACTGGATATGCGCGAGCGCCGACTCATCCGCATCCGTGGCCAGCGCCTTGATGTTCAGCTCGTCCGTCACTAGCTCCGCAAAGGCCGCGACCTGCTGGCGTACCAGCGGATCTGCGGAGACCACATGCAGCCGCGCCAGCGGTTGGCGTACCTTAAGGTCGTGATCCGTGCGCAGTTGGCGCCCGAGCTTCACCACGGTCTGCGCCAGAGCCATGCGCCCTTCCAGCTCGGTATTCCGGGCGGTCTCATCGGCGGTCGGGAAATCGCACAGATGCACGGATTCGGGCATGTTGCTCCCGCGCAGGTTGCGATAAATCGAGTCGCTGATAAACGGCGTGAAAGGCGCGGCCACCTTGCAGAGCTGCACCAGCACATAGCGCAGCGTGCGGTAGGCGTGCGCCTTGTCGTCGTCGTTCTGCGACTTCCAGAAGCGCCGGCGACTGCGGCGGATGTACCAGTTGGTAAGATCCTCCACAAAGAGCACAAATGGCCGCACGCTGCGCTGCAGATCGTAGGCGTCCATGGCCGCAGTCACGCCGTGGATCAGCGTCTCGAGCGAGCTGACGATCCAGCGGTCGAGCTCGTTCGGGCTGTCGGGGCGGACCAGCGCATCTTCCTGCCACCCGTCCACATTGGCGTAGGTGACAAAGAAGCTGTAGGCATTCCACCACGGGATCAGCAGATCGCGCAGCACCTGCTTCACGCCATTCTCAGAAAAGCGCAGGTTCTCGGCGCGCACCACCGGCGAATAGATCAGGTAGAGGCGCAGCGCATCGGCGCCATAGTTTTCCAGGATGTGCGCCGGATCCGGGTAGTTCTTGAGCCGCTTGCTCATCTTCTTCCCGTCCTCCGCCAGCACCATGCCGTTGACCACCACATGCCGGAATGGCACCTTGTCAAAGGCCAGCGTGCCGAGCACCAGCAGCGTGTAGAACCAGCCGCGGGTCTGGTCTAACCCCTCAGCAATGAAGTCGGCCGGGAAGAAGGCGTCGAGGCGGTCGCCATGCTCGAACGGGTAGTGCTGCTGCGCGTAGGGCATGGAGCCGGACTCAAACCAGCAGTCGAGCACCTCCGGCGTACGGCGGTAGGTCTTGCCGCCCTTGCAGATGACGATCGGGTCCACAAAGTGCTTATGCAGGTCCGTGACCTTCTGCCCCGAAAGCTGCTCGAGCTCGGCCATCGAACCGACGCAGATCATGTCCTGCGGATCGGCCTCGTTGATCCAGACGGGGATACACGAACCCCAGAAGCGGTTGCGGCTGATGTTCCAGTCCTTGGCTTCGCGCAGCCAGTTGCCGAAGCGCTTGTCGCCGACATACTCCGGCATCCACTGCACGGTGGCGTTATTAGCCACCAAGCGGTCGCGGGCGTCCTCCACGCGCACGTACCAGGCCTCGATGGCGCGGTAGATCAGCGGCGTGTCGGTGCGTTCGCAGAACGGATAGCTGTGCACGAGGGTCGTCTGGTGCACCAGTTTGCCGGCCTGTTTAATGCGGCGGATAAGTTCCTTATCGGCGTCCTTGCAGAAGCTGCCGGCATGCTCCGGCACCTGGGATGTGAAGCAGCAGTTGTCGTCCAGCGGATCGACGATATCGATACCGGCGGCGCGGCAGACCCGGAAGTCGTCCTCGCCATAGGCAGGGGCCAGATGCACCAGACCGGTGCCATCCTCGGTGGTGACAAAGGGGTCATTCAGCACGCGGAAAGCGTGCGGGTGCTGGGCGAAATAGGGGAAGAGCGGTTCATAGTGCCACCCCAGCAGGTCGCGCCCCTTGCAGCGACCCACCACCGTGTACTCTTCGGGTTTCTTGTAATAGGCCGCGAGGCGCGACTCGGCCAGCACATAGCCCTCGCCATCCTTGGCATCGCGCACGCAAAGGTAATCCAGTTCCGGCCCGGCGCAGACGCCGAGGTTGGCGGGAAGCGTCCACGGTGTGGTGGTCCAGATCAGCAGGTGGCAACTCCCCCACTCCGTCGGCGCGCCAGCGGTCACGCGCAGGCGGCAGGTGACGGCCGGGTCCTGCACATCCTTATAGTTATTACCGGCTTCGAAGTTGCTCAGGGGGGTGTTGAGCTTCCAGCTATAGGGCATGATGCGGTACGACTTGTAGACGCGCCCCTGCTGCCAGAGCTGCTGGAAGACCCACCAGATCGTCTCCATGAACGACGGGTCCATGGTCTTGTAGTCGTTATCGAAATCGACCCAGCGCCCCATACGCGAGACGGTCTTGCGCCACTCACTGACGTAGCGCAGTACCATGGCGCGGCACTGCTCGTTGAACTTGTCGACCCCGAAGGCGCGGATCTCATGCGCCCCGTTGATCCCCAGCGCCTCCTGTGCCAGCGCCTCGATCGGCAGGCCATGGCAATCCCAGCCGAAGCGGCGCTCCACATGGAATCCGCGCATGGTCTGATAGCGCGGCACAATGTCCTTGATCGTCCCGGCCAGCAGATGCCCGTAATGCGGCAACCCGGTGGCAAAGGGCGGTCCGTCATAAAAGACGTATTCGCGCGTGCCGCGGTTCTTCTCCAGGCTCTTGCGAAATGTCCCGTGCTCTTCCCAGAATGCCAGCGTCTCGCGCTCCATCGCCGGGAAATCAACCTTGTTCGAAACCGGTGTGTACATAGGCCCTCACGATCCGAAAAGCCCCACACTCTATCGGCCGCGCCAAGCCGAGGCAAGAATGGAGTGCGCAGGGGGGTGCCTCGCGTGCACCCCTGTGTCACTGACTGGCCGGTCGCCGGGGAGAAGGTGGCAGGTGTTAGGTGTTAGGACGTGACGCCCTCCAGTAGCGCGGGCTTGCCCCCGAGCCCAGCGCACAAGGCTTGTATGTACACAGGGCTGCTGTCTGCCCTCGGCCCGGGGGCGGGCCGGGGCTAC
>CAYSHQ010000173.1:0-5447 GCA_964430835.1 uncultured Lentisphaerales bacterium | reverse complement strand
GGAACTACGCAGGACTCGTCGCCACTTTTTCATCCGCCTTCTCCATGCTCTCCACGTTAGCGCTGCTGGTTTTGGCGTTGTTAGTGTTGGCTGGTGCGGATGCCTTGTCGCTATTATTTCAGAGGGGAAACTTTGACGAGGTGGCAGTCCGCCAGACGTGGCTGGCGTTGGTCTGCTATTCGGGCGTATTGTATGCGGGGCTTGTGGGTAGTGTAGTCACGCCGATCTTTTATGCCTACAATGATAGCGTGACCTGTGTTCTGATTGGTGTGGGCGGTGCCTTACTTCAGATTGCGCTGTCGGTGCCGCTGCTAGGTGCGCTGTCATTTCTGGGTTTGTCGCTGGCCTATTCGTGCTCCAACATCATTACGATCTTTGTTTTTCTGGTGGTGCTCAATCACAAGTATGTGGCGCTACCGGTGGCGGAGCTGGCTGGCAAGTTCGTACGACAGTTGGCGGTCGCCGTGGGTGTGACGATGCTGTTTTGGTTGATCCGGCAATCATTTCTGGCACATCTGTCACCCTTAGTCAGGTTGCTGTTGCTCATGCCGATGGTAACGGTGTCCTATTTCTCGATTGGACTGCTGGCTTTTCCGGCCGAAGTCCGCTTTCTGTTGGCGCTGTGTCCGTTTCGTGCGGGCCGTATCGGCTTGTTTCCGGCAAAGGTAAGGCAGTTCGTACAGGGAATGTTTTGCAAATAACGCAAGGGACGGGAGGCAACGATGAAGACCGCACTATGGCAGGCCATATTTATGGTAGGGTTGGGTATGGTCGGGCAGGCTGCTATACCAGCCACCTATTATGTAGATTTTGACAATGGCAACGATGCGGCGGCTGGTACCACCAAAGAGACGGCGTGGAAGACGCTACCGGGCACGCGCAATGTGGCGAATTCAGATTGGCGGTCTTCCAGCTATGGCGCAGGAGTGGTGGTACGCAACACCGTCAAAGTGGCGGCTGGCACGACCTTCAAAATCAAGAGTGGCACCCGTATGGGGGCTCCTTCCTTGGGGCGGCTCTGGATATCATCTGCGTTCTATGCTAACGGAACTCCGGCGCAACCCATCACGATGCAACGCGACCTGTCTTGGGGAACGGGACAGGTTGTCTTAGATGCTGCCAGCGTGGTGATTCCCTCCTATTACGGCATGATTGCGATTGACTCGGTTGACTGTATCGTTTTCGATGGTGCGGTGACAAATGGCATTCTGGTGAAAAATTCAAGTTTCAACGGGATTACCTTGAAAGACGCGGGCTTTAACGGTAGCCAGCTTAAAAATATGGAAATCTATAATTCATCACGCGCCAATGTGATGGTGCAGTCGCTGGATAAGAGCACCCCTACCTACATCGGGGGCGTGATCCTGGATTCGCTGTTTGCGCATGTCACGCGTACCCAAGACGATACGTCTGGCAATATCTATTTGGGTTATGCGGAGAATAGTTATATCCGCAATTGCCTGGCCACGGATGCGCCGACCGGTGCAGATGGCATTCATGTCGGCGGCGGTCGCAATATTTGGATCGTAAACTGCATCACGCATGACAACGGAGAGCAGGGTATCGATTTGTCGCGAGATGGTGATTACAAGGCTCGGGATGATATGTACGGCATAACCGTCCGGAATTGTATCGGTTACAACAACTACAAGGATAATCTGGATCTCAATTCCGGGGTGCATGATGTGTACTTCATCGGCTGTATCGCCTGGAAAACAACCATTACCGCACGGGGTGATGGTAATTTCCACATCTACCAAGGCACGCGTGGCACCAATTTCTGGATCAATTGCACCAGCGCGAAGGGTGCCGATTACGGGTACGGTTTCTTGTGGAATGGACAGTTGTCGTCCGTAACCGGTGCCATTCCTCCGGGAAACTACCACCAGTATCTCATTAATTGCATCAGTCATGCGGATACCGGCAATAGCGTCCTCATAGAGAGTGATTACGCCGGCCTGGCGTATCAGGTCCACTATATCAACTCCTTGTTTTCATCAAGTCGCAGCGGTGTTGTGATTCAACAGAAAACTACGGCTTATACCGCGGCCGATATCAAATCTGGAGCCAATGGCTGGCCCGGCCTTAGTTGTCTTTCCACGAATCCACTGTTTGTTTCCGTTCAAGATAGCTGGTTGCTTAGTAATATTCAGCTACAGCCCACGTCCCCGTGCCTCAATGGCGGCGTGTTTCCCTTCCGGACGTCCGGGGCGGGGAATGCCGCTACGATCATGAACCTGGTTCCCGTCGTGCCCGGGCTGGACGCCCGTCGGGTCTTTCTGCCTGGCGATGTGATTGCCATTGCTGAGGCCGGGACCGCGATCGTGGCTTCCGTGAACTCTGCCACGCAGATTAGTTTGTCAGCCGCAAAAACATGGGCCAATGGTGGTGGTGTATGGTTCCCGTGGTCTGGTGTTAAGCCTGCCATCGGCGCGACCTATCTCACGGGTACGCGTACCTCTTCCCCCCGTGCGCCGACACATTTGCGTTCCGTTCCGACACCTTGAAGGGTAGTCGCTTTTTCCAGTCCAGGGTAACCAATAACAACAAGGGGGGTATGATGGATTATTCAATCGGACCGATGGGGGAGCAGTTTGCGATTCCGGCCAAGGAGGCGTATGGCGCGGAGTTGCAACGCGTCGAGCAGGCCGTCGCGCAGGCGCGCGGGGAAGGCAAGGAGATTGTCGTGGTCATGGGCGTCGGCTTTGTCGGCGCTGTGATGGCAGCGATTATCGCCGACACGTTGGACAAAAAGACCGGGAAGCCTGGTAAGCTCGTGATCGGGTGCCAACGCCCCAGTCCGCGTAGTTACTGGAAAATCCCGCTGTTAAGCCGGGGGGAGTCGCCGGTGAAAGCCGAGGACCCCGAGGTGGATGCCATGATCGCGCGCTGTGTGCGGGATAAGCAGACGCTGATCGCCACGTATAACAGTGACTGCCTGAAACTGGCAGATTGTGTCGTCGTGGACGTGCAATGTGACTATACCAAGCATGAACTGGGCAATGTGAGCGAAGGGGAGGCAGAGATGGCGGCGCTGGAGGCCACGCT
Source organism: uncultured Lentisphaerales bacterium (assembly GCA_964430835.1). GTDB lineage: Bacteria > Verrucomicrobiota > Kiritimatiellia > RFP12 > CAIWXQ01 > CAIWXQ01. The sequence continues at coordinate 2,399 of CAYSHQ010000173.1, read as the reverse complement.
GCGCACGATCGGCGAGCGGATTACGCCGGCATGTCTGGTTTTGATCGAGACCACGGTGGCGCCCGGAACCACGGAGTTCGTGGCCATGCCGATCCTGAAGAAGGCCTTCGCCAAACGCGGCCTCGCGTCGGCGCCACTCTTGGCGCACAGTTTCGAACGTGTCATGCCGGGGCGTCACTATGTCTCCTCGATCCGGGACTTCTGGCGCGTCTGTTCCGGTTGCACGCCTGCCGCACGGGAACGCGTGGTCAAGTTTCTGAAGGAGGTGCTCAATACGGAGCAATTTCCGTTGACGGTCATGGATCGACCGATCGAGTCGGAAACCACCAAGATTGTGGAGAACTCCTATCGCGCCACGATCCTGGCTTACATGGATGAGTGGAGTCTCTTTGCCGAGCGCAACGGGGTGGACCTGATCAAGGTAATTAATGCTATCAAGATGCGACCCACGCATAGCAACATGATCTTCCCTGGACCGGGCATCGGCGGGTACTGCCTGCCGAAAGATGGTGGGCTCGGCTGCTGGGCCTACAAGCACATCCTCGGTTTTGAAGACCAGATCTTCAGAATCACCCCTCTGGCCATTGACATCAACGATACGCGGTCGCTACATGCGGCGGAGCTTACGCGCGACGCGCTGAGGAACATGAGTAAATATATCGCCGGTGCGAAGATTCTCTTGTGCGGGGCGAGCTACCGGGAGGATGTTGGCGACACCCGCTATAGCGGCTCGGAAATGGTCGCGCGCAAACTGACCGAAATGGGGGCGGAAATCCACGTGCATGATCCGTATGTGGATCACTGGCACGAGCTCGAGAACCAGGACGAGTATCCCGAACCGGGCCATTCGCGGGCCCTCTTCTTCCGCAACCAGAAAGAACTGACCCATATCCGCGTGGAGAAGGATCTGCCGCGCGCCCTGCAAGGGGTGGAGGCGGTCATCTTCGCGGTGCGCCACCAGGAATATCTGCAGCTCGACCCGGCCGAGATTGTGCGCTGGGCTGGCGGCCCGCTGGCGGTGATTGATTGCCACGGGATCCTGACCGATGCGATGATCAGCCAATACCTTGAATTGGGGTGCGAGGTCAAGGGCATGGGGCGCGGCCATATCAAACGGCTGAAGGACGCGGTGCGGGCCGGGTAAGTGTCCGGTTTTGCGATTAGAGGGGGCGCAGCGGCGCTAAGGGTATCGGCCCTGGGCGCGGCTGCGCCCCTTTTGTTTTTGGGAGGGCGCATGGATAGACCGATGATCGTGGGGAAACAGAAATGGACATTGCTGCAGGTGAGCGCTAAAATATTAGCAGGAGGTGGGGTTATGAATAGTACATTTGAGCGTGCGCATCTGGCGCGGTGCGCCCGCCGAGCGGTGTGGGTGATTATCCTCTTGCTAGGTGGGGGGATGCGCGCGTTTCTGGACGCGGCGGAGGTGCGGCTAGCCTGGAATGCGCCGACCAATAATACGGACGGATCGGTCTTGACTGATCTGGCAGGTTTTAAGCTGTGTTGGGGTACAAACAGTGGCGTGTATGGGTCGATCACGAATGTCGGGAACGTCACAACGAGTACGGTGTACGGTTTGACACTGGGTAAGAGCTATTATTTCGTGGCGCGCGCGTATAATGCGGCCTTGGCTGAGAGTTCAAATTCAGTTGAGCTCGTGTGGCTCGCGCCGCTTTTGGCCGATACGACGGCGCCCGTTATCCAACCCCCTGTGCCGGTTACGTTAACGGCGGGGTTGGATGACCGGGCAGCGGTGCCTAACTATCTGGCTACCCTGACGGTCAGTGATGACCGCAGTGCGCGCACGAATTTAGTGCTTTCACAGGCTCCGGTAGCGGGGTATGTCGTGTTGGTGGGTACTACCATGGTAGCCATTGCGGCCACGGATGAGGCGGGTAATCGGGCGCAAGTGAATACGGCGCTGAGCGTTCTGAGAGCGAATCGGGCGCCGGTGGTGGATGCCGGGCCGGATGTGAGTTTGCGACTCGACAAGTCCGGCCTGTTGTTTGGCAGCGTTACGGATGATGGCTTGCCCACCGGGGCGAGCGTAGTGGCCACTTGGTCCAAGGTGTCGGGGCCGGGTGGTGTGACATTCGGTAGCACCAATGCGACCAGTACTTCCGTACAGGCGAGTCTGGAAGGCACGTATGTGCTGCGCTTGTCTGCGACCGATCAGCAGCTTGCGGGGTCGGACACGGTGATGTTGACCGTGTTGCCGCGGGCCGTGCCCGGCAAGCCGGATAAGGTGCGTGTGGTGACGATCTCGCAGTAGTTGCACGGCGGTACCCGTCGCGTTTGTGCTGGCTGGTTCCATGGTAGCTATTTCGTTGCGTGCCGGTGGCCACGGGCGCATCCCTGATCCACTTGCTTTGCGTTGTAGTGTTGTAGGCCGCAACTCC
>CAYSHQ010000172.1:2164-5468 GCA_964430835.1 uncultured Lentisphaerales bacterium | reverse complement strand
CGCTATAATGTCGCCCGAAAAGGGAGAGAGCGGCTTCCATGCGGATTGTTCAGATCATCCCTGGTACCGGTGGTACCTTCTATTGCCAGAACTGCTTGCGCGATCTGGCACTGGTGCGCACGTTGAGACAGCAGGGGCATGATGTCGTGGTCGTGCCGCTCTATCTGCCGCTCGACTTGAATGACGCCTCGCCGCAGTCCAAGCCGGATTTCTACAGCGCCGTCACGCTCTATGTGCGGCACACCCGCCCCTGGTTGGCACGCTGGCTGCCAGCGGCGGTCTGGCACTGGCTGGAAGGGATGCCGGTCTTGCGCTATGCCGCGCGGCGTGCCGGCAGCACCTCGGCCAGCGGGATGGGCGATATCACACTCTCCATGTTGCAGGGCGAGCAGGGGCAGCAGGCCGAGGAGTTGGAACGGTTGGTCTCCTGGCTCTGCGAAGAGGCCAAGCCAGATCTGATCGTCCTTTCCAATGCCCTCTTGCTGGGGCTGGCACGGCGGATCAAGGAAGAGTTGCGCGTGCCGGTGGTCTGCTGGCTGCAGGATGAGCATCGCTGGGTGGATGCCCTGCCGCCGGAGGAGTCGTCGCGCGTCTGGCAGGTCTTGTGTGCGCGGGCTGCGGATGTGGATGGGTTTGTCGCGGTGAGCCGCACGTATGCCCAGCGCATGAGCGCAGCCATGGCGGTGGTACCCAGCCGCATCCGCACCATCCATCTTGGCGTGGATCCGACGGCGTTTGCGCCGGCGGACCTCTCCCGGCGCCCGCGGGTGATCGGGTTTGTCTCCCGCCTGGCGGAAGGGGAGGGGTTTACCCTGGCCGTGGATGCCTTCCGCGAATTGCGCCGGAACCGGCGCTTTGACGATGTACGGTTGCGGGCCACCGGTGGGGTGACGAATCCAGAGTATGTCGCGCGCCAGATGCAGCGGCTGCAGGCCGCCGGGCTGACGGAGCGGGTGGAGATTCTGCCGGAGGCGTTTCGCGATGACCGGCCAGCGTTCCTGGCCTCGCTCTCGCTCCTTTCGACCCCCGTGCCAGATGGGGAGGCCTTTGGCACCTATGTGATCGAGGCCATGGCCACCGGTCTGCCGGTGGTGGAGCCGACCGAGGGGGCCTATCCGGAGATCTTTCAGGAGGCCGGCTGCGGCGTCTTGTGCCCGGAAACGGATGCCAAGGCGCTGGCGGCCACCTGGGCTGCCGTGCTGTCGGATCCCGCGCGCATGGCGGACGAAGGACGGCGCGGCCGCGAAGCGGTCGTAAACCACTTTAATCTGGATCGCATGGCGCGCGAGACCGTGGCCTATTACCAGGAGATCCAAGGGAAACAGGCCCGGCGGCGCGAGTCCATTGTCTGGACCCCCGGGCAGCATTAAGGGGGCGTATGAGCCCGGGATACAGGTGTCAGGTGTTAGGGTTCAGGGGGCAGGGTTCGGGTGTTAGTGTTCAGTGTTCAGGTTCAGTGTTCAGGGTTCAGGGTGTGCGCGGGTTGATGGTGCTGATGGTCCTGGCAGGTGTGTGGGGGGCGGGGTGTCGCCGGGCGCAGGTTGCGCCAGCGGTGCCGCCCGGCAGCCACCAAACGCGCCTCTGGCACCCGGCTTGGTCCTATGCGGCCGGTGCGACGTTGACAGGGGCGCCGGTGCCGTGCAGCCAGGGTTGGGTGGTGGCGACGTCTCAGGGACAACTGGTGGCTTTGGATCATCAGGGGGTGCGGCTATGGGCGCTGAGCTGTACCAATGGTTTCCTAGCCGGCGCACCGGTGGTGGCCGGTGAACGGGTGGTCTTCGGGACCGTGGCGGGCGGGCTGATGGCCGTGAGTGCCGAGGCCGGTCAACTACTCTGGCAGGTGCAGGTTCCGGGGGCTTTCCGGCATGGGCCAATGGCGGTGCAGACGGAGGCTGGGTGGCAGGTGGTCTGGCTCGCGGCGGATGACGGTGCGTTGACCAGCGTGGATGCCAGAGATGGCCGGCTGCGCTGGCGTACCCCGCCGACGAACCGGTCCGACGGTGCGCCGGGGAGCGATGGCCAGTTCCTGGCCTTTGGTAACTGCGATGCAGCGGTGCATCTTTTTCGTGCGGCCGATGGCGCGCCTGTGGCGCGTGTCCCGCTTGGGCCGGAATCGCAAATGGCCGGGGGCGTGCTGGTACACCACGGGCGGGTCTATGGCGGCACACGCCATGGCGCGCTGGTATGCGTGCAGGCCGCGTCTAGCAATCTGCTCTGGCAGGTGGATATTTCCCGGGACGAGGCCTTTGTCACGCCGGTGGCAGGTCATGGTCTGGTCTTCATGGGCAATGCGGCGGGCGACGTGGTGGCGTGCGACGAAGCGACCGGAGTGGTGCGCTGGCGCGTGGCGCTCTCCAATGAGATCAGCGCCCTCTGTGTGGCAGAAGAGACGCTATTTGCTGTGGCAGGTGGCAGCTTGATCGGGATGCGAACCAGCGATGGACGCGTCGAGTGGAAGCAGGCGATTGGCGACAAGGTGGCCGGGCCGGTTTGGCATGGCCAGGTGGTGGCGGCGGCCGATGATGGTGGCAAGGTGAGCGGGTGGCGGAGGTAAGCATATGCAGGCTCCTTTTCTCCGGTTGAATGGTGTGGCGAAGCGCTATCAGCGGCCGGACGCGCCGGCGGTGGAGGTTTTGCGGCGGGTGGATCTGGACGTGGCTGCGGGGGAGAGCGTGGCGATTGTCGGGCCGTCGGGCTCCGGCAAGACCACGCTGCTGCAACTGATCGGGCTGTTGGATCTGCCGGATGAGGGGGAGGTCTCGTTTGCCGGGCAGGATGTGGCGACGCTGGCCGAGGGGCCGCGGCAGTTGCTGCGCAATGAATACATCGGCTTTGTCTTCCAGTTGCATCATCTGCTGCCGCAGCTCACGGTGTTGGAGAATGTGCTGGTGCCGGCCTGGGCCACGGGGTGCACGACGGCGCATCAGGAGCGGGCGCAGGAGCTGCTGGCGCGCGTGGGGCTGGAGGAGCGCAGTGAGCATCGCCCGGCGCAACTCTCTGGTGGTGAACGCCAGCGGGTGGCGCTGGTGCGCGCGCTGCTGTTGCGTCCGGCGCTGCTGCTGGCGGATGAGCCGACCGGCTCGCTGGATCATGCCGGCGCAGCGGCGCTGGCCGAGCTGCTGGTGGAGCTGAACCAGACGGAGAAGCTGACCCTGATCACGGTGACGCACTCGCGCGAGCTGGCGGCCTGCATGTCGCGCAGCCTGCTGCTGCAGGATGGCGTGCTGCGTCAGAGCGCGTGAGGGAGGAGAAGGGACGGAAGGGACGGAAAGACGGAAGGGACGGAAAGACGGAAGGGACGGAA
>CAYSHQ010000172.1:0-2064 GCA_964430835.1 uncultured Lentisphaerales bacterium | reverse complement strand
GAAGGGACGGAAGGGACGGAAAGACGGAAGGGACGGAAAGACGGAAGGGACGGAAGAACGGAAGGGACGGAAAGACGGAAGGGACGGAAGAACGGAAGGGACGGTCGTGTTGGGACCGTGCGGGGCGTGCCGACCGGGGGGAGCCCGGTTAGCTCGAGGAGGGCGGATGGCTCTCCACCGGCGTGGGCATGTGTAATGGTACAGACATCTTGCAGAGTATAGGTCAGCCTATGTTGTTTTTCCCGCTCGTGCCGAGATCGACGTCTACGACCGCGGCGCGCTCACGGACCGGGAGTATGAAAAGGCCTGCCGGGGGGCGGGGCGCTGTGCAGCTGAAAATTATTGTCTGGGTCAACGACACGATTGTGTTTAAATTGGACGCCAATCGCAAGTCGGAGGCGAAACCCTTCCTGCTGCGTAAGAGCGGCAACACCTTGATGGTGGAGTGCCGCTCGGCGGATACCGCCGCCGGCTCACTGGGCGACATCGGCTTGTCGTTCCGCGAAGCCACGAGCGGTGCCCCGTTGTATGGACTCGTTTTTGACAAGGAAAAACCATAACCCGCGTCACGGTCGCACCAGCGGTGCCAACCGGGCAGGTGTGCCACGCCCAGCCATAGGAGCGCAAGAGATGCAGCCAGGTTCCCCCGTTACCCACATGAGTTTGCCCAGCGAGATCACGCGCACGTCCGTGCAGTCGGTCAGTTGGTGGAATCAATCTAACCAGCCGCTGCAGGATAACCAGAATGTGCGCATCGAGATCTGCACCGCTCAGTTATTCCAGACCTGGACAGGCTTCGGCTGTGCGGTCAGTGAGCTGGGGATGCAGGCGCTTAGCCGGTTGCCGGCTGCGGAGCAGGCGCGCTTCTTCCAGGCGATGTACGGGCCGGAGGGGGCGCACCTCACCTGGATCCGGCTGCCGATTGGCGCCAGCGATTTTGCCTTGGGTTCCTACAGCGCCTCCGAGACGGCCGAAGATTTCGAGCAGCAGCACTTCTCGCTGGCGCGGGACCGGCAATGGATGATCCCGTATATCCGCGCGGCCCAGGCGGCCAACCCGACGGTGCGTGTGCATGCCAGTCCCTGGAGCCCGCCGGGCTGGATGAAGCAGAGCGGCCGCATGGACGGGGTGGAGCAGTGCGAGCTGCGCGATGAGCCGCGCGTGCTGGCCGCGTATGCCCGCTATTTGCGCCTCTTCCTGCAGGGGTATGCCGCCGAGGGGATCAAGATTGACCGGCTGATGGTGCAGAACGAGATGGACTCGCCGGCGCCGTTCCCCAGTTGCAAATGGACGCCGGAACTCTTTGTCCGCTTCCACCTCGAGTACCTCAAACCCGAGTTTGCGGCCCACGGCATCACCACCGAAGTCTGGGGCGGCACCTTCCGCACCATGACCGGGCTGCAGTCGCACGAGTGCTTCCGTAATCCGGCGTACCGCGCGTTCGTCAAGGGTGCGGCCTTCCAGTACAGCTACCCCAAGCCGATTGAAGAGCTGCAGGTGCTCTATCCGGGTATCGGGATCATGCACACCGAGACGGTTTGTCACGGTGGTGCCAACACCGCCAATGAAGCCGCCGGCCAGTTTGACGACTTCCTCGGGTATGCCGGCGTCGGCGCGGATCTCTTCACCTATTGGAACAGTGTGCTCGCGGAGGACGCGGCCAGCACCTGGGGGTGGAAACAGAACGCCATGTGTACGGCCCATGCCGCGCAGCAGCAGTTGGTCCTGAACCCCGACTATGACGTCTTCCGTCTGCTCAGCCGGAATCTGCGGCCGGGGGCGGTCCGCCTGCGCTGCTTCAGTCAGTTGCTCAGCGCGCTTTGCTTCCGCAATCCGGATGGGCGCCTCTGTCTGTTGCTGCGCAATCTCGAGGAGGCCCGCCAGGCCGAGGTGACCATCAATGGCGTCGTGCGGCGCGTGGACCTGCCGGGGCATGCGCTCTGCGCGTTGTCGCTGGAAGGCTGAAGCGATAGACCCCGAATACGGAAGACGGAAAACGGAAAACGGAAGACGGAAGACCGAAGACCGAAGACCGAAGACGGAAGACAGAAGACAGAAGACAGA
>CAYSHQ010000171.1:0-5473 GCA_964430835.1 uncultured Lentisphaerales bacterium | reverse complement strand
TCGCGGTAACGTATTGCCGTGGCTGGTTCCAGCGTGGGAGGGCGAACAGCCCGGTGGGCCGCACCGGCGCGACGACTGGACACGTGTCCGGCTCGGCGGGAGCCTCGCCCAGGCCGGACGGCGGAGGCAATGGCGCGCCAGTGGCTGCGGCGGGTCCGTCGGCCCCGCCCTTGTCCGGCTTGGCGGCGGGACGATGGCGGGCCGGAAACGACAACCTGAACCCTGAACCCCGAACCCTCCGCTTGCATAAACCGGAGGTTTTGCCAGCGCCTCTCCGGTCAAAGTATTCTGTGCCTAATGACGTGTCTCGACGTTGTGGCGGATATCCTTCCCCTGCACCACGAAGATCGTGTTCTCCGCGATGTTGGTGGCGTGGTCACCGATGCGCTCCAGGTCGTGCGCCACGCGGATCAGGTCGAGAGCCGCGATGGTGGTCTCCGGGAAGTGGCGGATGTGTTCGGCCATGTCATGAGTCACCCGACTCTTACGCTGATCGAGCGCATCATCGCTGGCCAGCACATGGCGGGCCAGGGTGGTGTCGCGGTTGACGTAGGCATGCAGGCTGTCCTTGACCATGCCGGTGGCGATGGTCGCCATCTCTGGGATGATGACGAAAGGCTTCACCGGGGGGTAGTGCAGCAGGTCACAGGCTTTCTGGGAGATATTTACGGCCAGGTCAGCCAGGCGTTCCAGTTCGTTGTTGGTCTTGACGGAACCCAGCAGGAAGCGCAGGTCGCCGGCCACCGGTTGGTGGGTGGCAATCAGCCGGAGGCATAATTCATCGAGTTCGATCTGCATGTTGTTGACCTGCTGCTCGTTGCGGTTCACGGCTTCCGCCAACGCGTGGTCGCGGTTCACGAGAATGCGCAGGGCGTCGCTGATCATCAGTTCTGCCCGCGCGCTCATCTTGATGAGGTAGTTTTTGAGGTCCGCCAGTTGTTCGTCAAAATGCCGTTCCATGGTCTGCTCCTGGATGCTCCCGAAGGAGGTATCCCTGCTTATGGTTTTCCGTTTCTGTACTCATTTTAGCACGGCTGGGGGCGTCGTGCGTCATCCTTTGCGATTCGCTAGCAATTCTCATTATGGCAGTCGGCGGGTCCGGCGGCCCCGCCCTATCTGCCACTATCGGCCGCTTCCACAAGTCGATCATGCGAATGGCTGGCGCTTAGCCGTACCTGCCACTGATGTAATCCTGGGTGCGTGTGTCGGCCGGGTTGGTGAAGATCTGGCCGGTGTCACCAAATTCCACCATGTCCCCGAGCAGCATGTAGCCGGTGTAGTCGGAGATGCGCGCCGCCTGCTGCATGTTGTGGGTCACGATCACAATGGAGTAGTCGCGCTTCAGCTCCAGCATGAGTTCCTCAATTTTGGCGGTGGCGATCGGGTCGAGCGCGGAACACGGTTCGTCCATCAGAATGACTTCGGGCGAGACTGCGAGCAGGCGCGCCACGCAGAGGCGCTGCTGCTGGTCGAGCGGCAGTTCCAGTGCAGGCTGGTGGAGCCGGTCCTTCAGGTTGTCCCAGAGCCAGGCCGCGCGCAGGCTGCGCTCCAGCGTCTCGTCCAGGCGGGCGCGCTGGCGCACGCCGGCCACGCGCAGGCCAAAGAGGACATTCTCGCGCACCGAGAGTGGGAAGGGGTTGGGGCGCTGAAAGACCATGCCCACGCGCGTGCGTAGTTCGCAGACGTCGGTGGTGGGGGCATAAATGTCTCGCCCGTCCAGTTCGACGCGACCATGCACGAGGACGCCGGGGATGAGGTCGTTCATGCGGTTGAGCACGCGCAGCAGGGTGGACTTGCCGCAACCGGAGGGGCCGATCAGGGCGGTGATGTGGTTCCGGGCAAACGGCATGGTGACCTGGCGCAGCGCCTGAAAGGCCCCGTAGAAGAGGTCCAGCTTGGTGACGGCCATCTTGGCGGCGGGCAGGGTTGGATTCGATGGGGGGGTGGGGGTGGTGATCATCCGAACCGTCCTGTTACGTAGTCGTTGGTGCGCGGATCGTCGGGCACGGTGAAGATCTTCTGCGTTGGGCCATGTTCCACCAGTTCACCCATAAGAAAGAAGGCGGTCTCGTCGGCGACGCGGGCCGCCTGCTTGGTGTTGTTGGTGACCAGCACAATGGTGTGCTGCGCCTTGAGCGTCGTGAGCGCTTCCTCGATCTTGGCGGTCGAAATGGGGTCCAGGCCGGAGCACGGTTCATCCAGCAGGATCACCTCGGCCTGCATGGCCAGGACGCGCGCCAGGCAGAGGCGTTGCTGCTGGCCGCCGGAGAGGCGTAGCCCCGAGGTGTGGAGGCGGTCTTTGACTTCGTCCCACAAGAAGGCCGCGCGCAAGCTGCGTTCGACCAGCGCGTCGAGTTCGGCGCGCGGCGGGCAGTGGTTGCCGAGACGCGGGCCATAGACGACGTTCTCGTAGATGCTGAGCGGCAGCGGGATTGGCAGGGCAAAAACCATGCCCACGCGTTTGCGCAGTGCCACCGGGTCGCACTGCGGATGGTAAATGTCGGTCTGGTCGAGTTGCAGGAGTCCTTCGGTGTGACAGGCGGGATGTAGGTCGTTCAGCCGGTTGATGGCGCGCAGAAACGAGGTCTTGCCGGAACCGGATGGCCCGATGATTCCCAAGACGCTGTGCCGGCGAACCTCCAGCGTAATATTCCGCAGCGCCTGAATCTTCCCAAAGAAGAGGCAGAACTCCCGTGCGGTGATCTTGGCGTCCGTTGTATTTTTTGGGGCGTGCATGGCTTCGGCTTGCGGATTCTGAACACTGAACACTGAACACTGGACACTGGACACTGGACACGATCCGATGCTACTTCGCCCGCCGCCGGATAAAGGCATGCATCATCCAATAGGCGGCGAGGTTTACCAGGAGCACGGCCAGGATCAGGACCGCGGCCGTGCCGTAGGCGTTTTCGTTGGAGATGCCTTCGCGGGCTAGCAGGTAGAAATGGACGGCCATGGTGCGCACGGAGTCGAAGGCCGAGGTTGGCATGCTGGCGACCGTACCGGCGGTAAAGATGACGGCGGCCGTTTCGCTGATGCAGCGCCCCAGACCGAGCATGACGCCGGTGACGATGCCGGGTAGGGCGTTGGGGAGAACTACGCGCCGGACGGTCTCCCAACGCGTGGCACCCATGGAGCAGCTCACTTCGCGGTAGGCGTTGGGGACCGCCCGCAGCGCTTCCTCGGAGGTGCGGATGATCGTGGGGAGGATCATGATCGCCAGCGTCAGACCGCCGGAGAGGAGCGACCACCCCATCTGCAGGATGCCGACGAAAAAGACCAACCCGAAGAGACCGAAGATAATGGAGGGGATGCCGGCCAGGCAGTCGGTGCCAAAGCGGATGACGCGCGTCAGGCGGGTTTCGCGGGTGTATTCGCAGAGGTAGACGGCGGAGCCGACTCCGAGCGGCAGGGCGATGGCCAGGGCTAGCAGTGGCAGGAGCAGCGTGCCCACGATAATGGGGAAGATCCCCCCGGCGCGTCCCATGTCCTGCGGTTCGGCCGAAAGGAAGGTCCAGGTGACGACCGGCAACCCCTTCTCCAGTACAAAGAAGATAATGAAGACCAGTACCGCCAAGGTCAGCAGCGTGGCACCGCCGAGCAGGGTGATGACGATGGCCTGTGTATATTTCGGCGGGATGCGCATCAGCGTGTGCCCTTCCGGCGCATGGCCGCCATGGCAAGCGAGTTCAGGATCATGATCACCACAAACAGCACGACGCCGGTCGCGAAGAGCGCCTGCCGGTGTAGTCCCGTGGCGGCGCTCATCTCAATGGCGATATTGGCGGTGAGGGAGCGCACGGGTTCGAGGGCGCTGTGCGGGGTACGGATGGTGTTACCGGCCACCATGATGACGGCCATGGTCTCGCCTACGGCGCGCCCCATGGCGAGGATGATGCTGGCGATGATGCCGGAACGGGCTGCTTTCAGCACGACCATGCGCACGGCCTGCCAGCGCGTGGCACCCAGCGCCAGCGCCCCCTCGCGGAAGGCGTTAGGCACCGCGCCAATGGCATCCACGGAGATGCTGATAATGGTGGGGAGAACCATGATGCCGAGGATGACCGCCGCCGCCAGCAGGGAGAGCCCCGGGCCACCCAGGTTGGTACGGATGAGGGGGGCCAGCACCATGACGCCAATAAAACCATAGACCACGGAGGGGATGCCGGCCAGCAGTTCAATGGTGGGCTTGATGATGCGCATCACCGGCTTCGGTACAAATTCGCTCAAGAAGACCGCCCCCGCCACACCCAGCGGCGCGCCGATCAGCATGGCACCCGCCGTGATCCAGAGCGAAGCTATGATCATGGGAGCAATGCCAAATGCCCCTTCATGCGGTCGCCAGTCCGAGGTCGAAAGGAACTTCCACGGACCATAGCGCAGCAGGAAGGGTAGCCCCTCCAGCAGAATGAAAACGGCGATGAGTAGCAGGCTCGCGATGGCGGAACAGGCGATCGCGAGGAAGACATACTTGGCTATTTTATCGCCGGAGATGCGCATGGTGGCAAGGGCTCCCAGGGGGTGTCTTGGTTACTTGGCCGGGATTAGGCCGTCCTTGCGGATCTGGGCCTGCCCTTGCTCGGAGAGGATGAACGCGACGAAGGCCGCGGCGGCGCCTGCCGTCGTACCCTTGGTCAGCAGGTAGATCGGTCGCACCAAGGCGTAGTGGCCGGCCATGACGGCTTCGGTCGTACAGGGCTGCCCGTTGATGGTCACGGCCTTGATCTTCTCGTTTACCAGCCCGTGCGAGAGGTAGCCGATGGCCAGCCGGTCGCTGGCGACGGTCTCGCGGATGGAGCCGTTGGAGTCTTGCACCAGCGCACCGTCGGCGAGCCGAACCTCCCCAACGATCTGCTCAAAGGAGGCACGGGTGCCGGAGCCCGCTTCGCGGGAGACCAAGGTGATGACGCCGTCCTCGCCACCAACTTCTTTCCAGTTGCGAATGGTGCCGCTGAAGATCCCCCGGACCTGGTCCATGGTCAGGTTGGCGACCGGGTTGGCGGGGTTGAGGATCACGGCGATGCCATCGCGCGCCACAACCACCGGGGTCAATCCGTTCGCCTCCGGCGGCAGCTTGACCAGGTCAGCCATGCCAATCTGGGCCTTCCCCTGCTGTGCCGCCTGGATGCCGACCGTGGAGCCGCCGCCTTGCACGGCGATGCGCACACCCGGGGTCTGCGCGATATATAGGCTGCCCAGCTTTTCGGCGAATGGGGCAAAGGCGGTGGAGCCGGCGAGGGTTACCGATTCGGCGCGCTTGCCGCAGCCGTTTATCAGCACCGTGGAGAGTAGCACCGTGATCGTCGTCAGTCGGCAGATGGTCATGTTGTCCTCATGATTATGGAACCGTGTAAACCTGCTATTTTGCCTGTACGCGCGGGAATCTAACACACCCCTAGCAACCGGTCAACGGGTGGGCGGTGCAATCTAACGGAAAACTAACCAGCCAATATAGCGCTAACGCAACCCTGAC
>CAYSHQ010000170.1:0-5475 GCA_964430835.1 uncultured Lentisphaerales bacterium | reverse complement strand
ACAAGTTCGTCATGCAGAAGTATCCATAAGTTGCTGGAGTCGTATTCTGAACACTGAACACTGAACACTGAACACTGAATCCCGGAGTAAGGCAAATGAAAAAAATCCAGATAGCGGCTTTTTTGCTCGCCGTAGCGTTCATGGGCGGCATTATGCTGTTCGGTGGACTGCTCTTCATGCCCATGCACGGCGGCCGGCAGACACTGGAGGACGTTGCTATCGAGGAGCAGGCCAAGCCTGAGGAGAAGCAGGAGGAGAAGAAGGAGTTGGCCGAGGAGAAAAAGGCCGCGCCCGAGGCGCCACCGGAGTTGAAGGAGAACGCTGAGGCGCCGCCGCTGGGACTGGATGCACTCTCTGATGCGCTGAACCCGGGTGGTGGCGAAGGCGGCGACAGTTTCTTCACCCGCGGCGCAGCCACGCTGGGTGCGCGCGCCGCGATAGAGGCCAGCGCTATTGCGGCGGCTGGCTCGGAACAGGTGTTTTCACTTTCGGATCTTGACCAGGCGCCGCGCGTGGTCTTTCAGCCCGCGCCGGAGTACCCGTCCGCGTTGCGCAAGCAGAAGCTGGACGGCACGGTGCATGTGTTGTTCCTGGTGGACAAGGCTGGGCGCGTGGAAGGTCCGGTCGCGCAAAAGGCCACGCACCCCGCCTTCGAGCAGCCGGCGCTGCAGGCGGTGAAACGCTGGCGGTTTGAACCAGGCAAACGCAATGGTGATGCTGTGCCGTTCCGGATGCGCATTCCAATTTCATTCAAAAGTAGGTGAGGATATGGACAACAAACAAACGAATTTGGCAAAATCGAGTCAGTTACGCATGGGCGACGCTGCCAGCGAGACTGCAATACGTCCATCCATTCGCATGATGGCGCGCGGCGGGTCCGGCGGCCCCGCCCTACCTGCCTCATGCGTGCGCTTGCCGGTTGGGCGGGGCCGCCGGACCCGCCGGGCTTACGCCATAAGGAGCATGGCGGCCACAGGCACTTTGCGCGCGCTGGTCATGCTGCTGGTTATGGCGACCATGGCCGCCCGCGCGGCGGCGGAGGATCAGGCTTTGACCATCTGGCGCGATCCGGAGTTCCAGAAACAGTTCCTTGGCACATACGGCGTACGGGCGGATGTTGAGCCGCGGGTTACGCCAGCCGAACAGCAGGAGCTGGCGCAGGTGGCAAACTTGATGGCCGTGGAAGGTGGCGCCGACAAGGCGCGCGCGCTGCTAGAGAGTAGCCTGGCCGATGGCGTAGGCGTCGACCCTAAAGCAAAACCCGTAAAAAAGGGCGAGGTCAAAGCGCCGGTCAGCGCGATCTACGATTTCACCCTCGGTAGCATCTATTGCGGGCAGACCAACCTGGCGGCGGCCGCGGCTTGCTACAGCCGGGCGATCGAGAAGCACCCCTCCTTCCTGCGCGCGCAAAAGAATCTGGGGCTGGTCTATGTGCAGAGCAATGCCTACGAAAAAGCCATCGGACCGCTGACTCGCGCCATTGACCTGGGCGCGGCCGACGGATTGACCTTCGGGTTGCTGGCCCATTGTTACAGCATGACCGAACAGTCGGTGGCTGCTGAGGGGGCTTACCGCCAGGCCATGATGCTGCAGCCGGATGTGAACGACTGGAAACTGGGGCTGACGCGCTGTCTCTTCAAGCAACGCAAATTCGACGAAGCGGCGGCGCAGTGCGGTGACATGCTGCGTCGCGAGCCTGCCCGCGTGGATCTGTGGCTGCTGCAAGCCAATGCGTTTCTGGCGCTCAAGCAGCCGCTGAAAGCCGCCGAGAACTACGAGCTGCTGGACCGCGCGGGCAAGGCTAATGCGTCCTGCCTGAACACGCTGGGCGATATCTATGTCAACGAAGGCGTGCCGGAACTGGCGGTAAGCGCCTACCTGCGTGCGCTGGCCAAGGATCCGGATAAAGCGGACCCCGGCCTGTTTCTGCGCGACGCCGAAGTGCTGGCGGCGCGTGGTGCGCAAGCCGAAGCGGTAAAGCTCGTGGAGCGCGTCAAGCAGGTTTGCGGCGCGAAACTTGGCGTCAGCGAGCAGAAGCGTGTGCTTAAGTTGGAAGCGCGGCTGGCTGCGGCCCAGGGGAAGACCGGCGAAGAACAGGCCAAATTGCTGGAAGAGATTGTCGCGCTCGATCCCCTGGACGGTGAGGCGCTGATTCTGCTGGCGCAGCATTATGCGCGCAACGATCAGGCGGAGAAGGCCATATTTCTGTATGAACGTGCCGAAGGGATCGAGAAGCACGAGGCGGATGCGAAGCTGCGGCACGCGCAACTGCTGGTGAAAAAAACACGCTACGCCGATGCGTTGCCGCTGCTCAAACGGGCCCAAGAACTTCGCCCGCGCGAGGAGGTTGCCCGCTACCTTGATCAGGTCGAGCGCGCCGCGCGGGTGCGCAATTAGCGGGTTAGTGTTCCACGCGTTCGATTAGCGTTTGCCGGCGTTCCCGTCCACAAACAGCGTTGTCAGTCTGTCTACGGGCCGGTATGAATATGAATTTGTCATAGACGGTATATGGCAGCTTGATGAAGAATGCCCGCTATGGACGACGAACGATCAGGGTTCACTCAATAGTGTGGTTGAAGTGGAATAGCGGTTGAGCGCTCTCTGCGTCTCTGCCTGTCGGTGCTGCGGCGTCACGTCTTGCCCTGGTGATCCAGGCCAAGCGAACGGAGAACATCAATCAGCTCTTCTTTGCGATACGGTTTTACAAGTATAGCCGCAAAACCATATTTTACGGGACTAGCCAGAATGTAAGCCTCGGAATAGCCGCTGCATGCAATTGCGCGGACAGACGGATCTATCTTCTTTAGTTCGCAGATGGTCTCGACCCCACCCTTGCCAGCGGGAATGGTCATATCGAGAATCACGAGCGCAAAGGGATGCGACGACTTGTGTGCCTTGTCAAACATCTCTATTGCCTGATCACCATGCGCAGCACAATCGACCTCAAAACCCATGCGCTTCAACATGAATGAACTAACCTGCCTGATGGGAGCCTGGTCATCCATGACCAGAATACGCCCCTTTCCTCTAAAGGGTGCCTGGTCAACCTTCACATCGTTAACAACAGCCCCGTCCGTGGCAGGCAGATACATGGTAAACGTTGTTCCCTTGCCCTGTTCGGACTCAACCGCAACCATTCCGCCGTGCTGTTTCATGATCGAATAGACCATGGCCAGCCCCAGCCCGCTTCCCTGCTTTTTGGTTGTAAAGAACGGATCAAATATCCGGGAAAGATGTTCTCGTGGCATTCCTATTCCAGTATCTCTGAAAGCGATACGCACATAGTTGCCGCTCGGCAGATCCACCGGCAAGTCGTTGCCATTGCCAACATTATCGGCCGTGATGGCAATGATCCCCCCTGTAGGCATCGCCTGTCTGGCATTGATGATAATGTTGTCCATGACCTGACTGATCTGATTCCTGTCTATCTCGCACGGCCAAAGTTTTTCGAAAATTCTGTACTCGATTTTGATGTTGGAGCCACTCAGCGCAAACTGTGTTGTCTGTCTGATTACTGGAGAAAGCTCCGTCAGTTGCGTGATCGGCTTGCCTCCCTTGGCAAATGTCAGCAGTTGATGCGTCAGGTCCCGTGCACGGGCAAACACTGCCATGGCGTTCGTCAGACTTTGCGAAGCCATGTCATACTCTTTACTCTCACAAAAGTCTTTGGCCGTCTCGATAAACCCAAACAAGCCGCCCAGCAGATTGTTAAAATCATGAGCAATACCACCGGCCAGAACACCAAGCGATTCCAGCCGCTGCGCATTCTTCAGCGCATCGTCTGTTTTCCGCTTGTCCGTGATGTCCTCAAAAATAGTCGCAAACTGCCCTTTCCCTGGCGAAAAAACGGAAACTGCAAAATGCCTGTTCAAAGGTGGGAAGTAGGTTTCAAACCACACCGCCTTGCCTCCCTGAGCAACGCCCGCAAAAATTTCAAGATAAGGAGCCTGCGAGGAATTGTATATCTCAGTAGACAGCCGACCTACGGCCTTTTCATGCGATAGACCGGTATGTTTTTCGTAGGCGGGATTGATATCGAGAATCCTGTAATCTTCAACTTGGCCGGCTGGCCCGTAAACCAATTCATGAAGAGCAACACCTTCGATCATGTTTTCGAACAAGCCTCGGAACTTTTGCTCATCAGCGCGCAGAATTTCCTCATTCCGCCGGTTGGCTTCCATCTCCTGCCTGAGCATGCGTCTGTCGCGCGCATTCCAAAGAATCCCCATCGCCAGGATAAGTACAGCCACAAAAGAAACAAGAATGACGCAAATCAACATCGTTTGGTGGCGCAGGCCGGCATGCATCTCTTCCTGATCAATTTTTGCAACCATGAACCATGGGGTGCCGGCAACGGGTTTGAGTGCAGCCACAACCGGAACGGACCGATAGTCGACACCTGCAACAACGCCCGTCCGCCCCAGCACGGCCATGACAGCCGGCACGTTTGTATTTTCGATGTTAAGCCGCATCTTGACGGCCGATCCCTGGCGATGCCTCAGTTCATTCAGGAATACGACTTCATCGCCTTCCCGTCTTACCAGGAGCGTTTCAGCCGAGACACTCGGCGTTGGCCAGTTCTGTATGGTTGGGAAGAGAAAATCATGGGGATTTATCTCAAACATGATCACGCCAACCGGCTTCTTCACACCTTTGTCTTCCGACCATACCGAGAAAAACGCATCCATGTCCACTGTCCCGGGAGCCAACCGGCTGACATGAAGATCCGACACAAGGATCGCTTCTGTCTTCAACGCTTTTCCAACAAAACTCTGGGCCGTGGGGCCAATCTGGTCCTGACCGGCAGGATAGGCCAATCTCACTTTTGCGGCCGGATCAACAATGAGAATCCGGTTGAAATGGAAGTTGTCTTTAAGCGATTTCATCGCCGCCAGAAGTTCTTTTTCCCGCTCCGTGTTCAAGGGATCTGCCAGAAGATCTTTAACCGCTCCCGTCCACCAGGGCATTTCTTTGACCACGGCCACATCGCTCATAAAAGTGGCATACCAGGCGGAGATTTGGCCTGTCTTAAGATCGGCAATCGCCGTCATATCATGCTCAGCCCGCAGATGTGCCCGCTTTGATTCCCGGCTGATGTACAGATAGCCGCCGACAACAACAAGCGCGGTGACAAGCAGAAAAGCAGAAAGCAGAAAAAAAGAAATGGCATGACGGGAGTGGATGCCAGTCGAAGATTCACTGCGAGAGATTTTGGAGTCAGAATCTGTCGAACACATCCGGCGGCCCTCCGTGGTTTTCCGGGCAGGCTCAACCGAACCCGCGCGTCTACCAGCCTTCCCTTCGGGATCATAGAACGGCCCGTAACTACTCAGGTGCCCGCCCGCCACGGGCGGGCACCTGAGTAGTTACAACGGCCCTATCATACGTCTTTCGAGGCCTGGCGGCAACGCCCGACAGCAGTCCTCAAACTGCGGGAGTTGGAAGAATGGAAGACTGGAAGATTGGCCAACCTCG